>CANPZR010000125.1 GCA_947589175.1 uncultured Lachnospiraceae bacterium
CAGGAACAGAAAAAGGAAAAGGAAAAGCTGTACCGGATTACCTGGGACGATAAAGACTATTTGAATGTTCTTGAGGCCACCGATTATCCCAATGCAAAAGAGGAGCTGCTGAGGATGGCAGCGAGCATGTACGAGGAGTAGAAATGTTATGAGATACCGGGTCCGGCTCCGCAGTCGGATGCAGGATATGGGATCCGGGAGAAATAATCTTGGAAATTTATTAGAGAAAGGATGTGTTCAAGTATGAATAAAAGGAAAAAGATGGCGGCGATGGTGATCGGCTTAATTGTGGCGGCAGTTCTGGTTGTAATAGGCGGGAAACAGGTGCTGGCGGAGAGGAATCAGACTCCTGATACGCCCGGTAGTTCCAGTCAGGAAGCCGCGGATCCGGACGCGCCGAGCGTAGTATTTCACAATGGACAGCTTGAAGCGGGAAAAGAGAACTGGGATTCGTTTGTACAGGATTCACGGGATGGAAAAGCGGCCCGGATCCATTTGATAAGTCAATTTGACAAATCGGTCAGCGACGCGGACGCGGAGGATTCGGATGCTTTGGATGAAAGTGCGGATGAAATGGTAGCGGATGCGCATACATGCGAAGATTCGTATTTGGAATTTGATGGAGAAACATACTGCTATTCCTGCAAGCATGAGAAAAGAAATTATAAGTACCTGTTAAAACTGACCGGCCGGTTACATGGTGGCGTCAATGATATGACAGAGGTGATTTTATCGAATGAAAAATATTCATTCGAGCAGCTGGAAAAATCTTTCCTTAGTAGTAATAGTGACGATCATATACCCTATAAGTTCCTCTTTTTCCATGTAAAAGGGCAGGAAGAATCACAGGAAAATTCTTTTGCTGAAAAGGCGTATAAGAATCTTTGCGCGGAGCTGGTCATAATGGAGAGGGAATATAAAACATACGATTATCAGAAGGAGGTTGATTTGCGGTTGAACACATTACAGACGTCTCTGGAGGACATAACGGGAGAAATTGAGAGAGAAGAAAACGACGAACAAAAATCAAATTTGAAAAACAGGTACAAAAAGCTGGATTCCGTGTACCAAAAGTACAAAGATCTTGTTGACGATGTAAAAGATGAATCGGAATATGAAGAAATTGCCGGTTCTTTGGATGAGGATCTGGAGGCAGTGTACAAGGAGCTTAATGGATAAAAAGGGAAGTCAAAAAAGATACCCGGGTCAGAGGGAGTGCGCCGGGTATCTTTTTAACAAGGAAAAAATCTTACGATTTTTTGCCCCTCATGCCGTCTGCTTTTTCCTGAAATTTTTCAACGGATACGATAAAGCGCTCATGCTGTCCCTGGCCGATCAGATTTTCTCCGTCGGTGACAGTGAGGGCAAATACCAGGCGACGGCCGGCAATCTCTGTCAGCACGCTCTCGCAGGTGACAGTGGCGCCGAGGGGCGTCGGGGCGTCGTGCGTGAGGTCTAACCGGGTGCCCACGGTGCACATTCCCTCCTCCAGATAAGGAGCGACGCTCGTCCACGCCGTCTTTTCCATCAGAGCCGCCATGGCGGGGGTGGCGAACACATCCAGCGTGCCGCTTCCCATTGCCTTGGCGGAGCTGCTTTCTTCTACTTTCATTGACAGGGTATTCCTGATTCCGGTTTCTAACATAATCGGTAGTTCTCCTTTTCGTTTTTTATATCATATCATAGATGGATGAAAATGAAAAGAACGGATAGGAATGAAAAAATCAGGAATTGTTTACAATCTGCTTAAAACGTGGTATATTTTTATTAAATGTTTGTGAAGTTTTTACAAAAAAAGAAAGGAAGGCGGAATATGAGATCAAATTACAAAATCTGGATAGCGTCATCGGCTGTGATGGCGGCGGCGCTGTCCTGCGCCTGGCTGCCGGATGTGGCGGAAGCGGCGTCTGCGGATGTGAAGCTGTCGCCTAAGACGGTCACTTTGCAGATGAAGGTAACGGCCAAAAAGACCACCTATGGCAAAAAGAAGATCAAGGTGAAAAAGGCAAAGGGCGTAACCATCAAAAAAGTCACCTATAAGTCCGGGAACAAAAGCGTTGCCACAGTCACGAAAAAGGGGCTTGTAAAGGCGAAGAAAAAAGGAAGCGCGAAAATCGCCGTCACGGTCCGGTACAAAAAGGCCGGAAAGACAAAGAAGGCCAGGTTAAGCTGCGCTGTAAAGGTCAAGCGCAAGATCGTGGGAGACATACCGTTGAAATCGTTTACAATCTCCTGCCCGGACGTGGTCCTCAACGGAGACGGAACGGCCGGCAAAGAGGTGGAGGTTGCGATGAAACCGACGTACGCGACGGAGAAGATTTCCTTCCGGGGCGATAACGACGCGGTTGCCACGGTGGACGCAAAGGGTACGGTAACCGGCAAGATGATGGGGACCGTGACGGTCACCGCTGTCTCCGAGAGCGGCAAAACGGCAGAGTGCCCCGTGGTCGTGAGAAATCCCACGCTGGGTCTTCACGATCCGTCCGTGTACCGGGATCCGGTTTCCGGCAAGTATTATACGTTCGGATCCCACCTGACGGCGGGATATTCCTCCGATCTGATCGGGTGGACGAACATGGGCTCCAATTACAGGACTTCCAACCTGTTCACCAAGAAATACACAGAGGAATTCGCGGTGCCCTACGCGTTTACGATGCCGGATGGCGCCAATGAGAACGCCTGGGCGCCGGACATCATTTACAATGAGGCGAAGAAAAAATATTATATGTACATATCCATCGTAGACGGTTCCAGGAAGTGCTGTATTGCCATGGCGGAGTCGGATAAGCCGGACGGTCCCTATTCCTACAAGGGGATGATCGTCTGCTCCGGCATAGAAAACGACATTGAAAAGACCAACGTGGCGGAGGCCCTGGGAATCACCGAGGAGCAGGCAAAGGCCAGCAAGTACGCGACGCTGGGCAGAAAGAGCCCGGACTGCATCGACGCCACGGTATTTTTTGACCATGACGGAAACCTCTGGCTCGTGTACGGCTCCTTTACCACCGATGGCGGAATCCGGCTCTTGAAGCTGGACAAGGAGACGGGCCTGCGCGGTCCCAATTACGCGGAGAGCGAGGACGCGACGGCGGATGCTCTGGGCACAAGCGATCCCTATTATGGATTGAAAATCGCCAACAACAACGGAGAGGGCCCCTACATTCAGGAGCTTAAGGACAGCCGCTCCTCCACGGGATACTACTACTATCTCTGGACGTCGGTGGGCGGACTCCAGCCCTATGGCGGGTACAACATGCGCCTTGTGAGGGCGGAAAATGTGGAGGGACCTTACACGGATCCCAAGGGCAACGCGGCAACCTCCACTCTGGGAAGGGCGGAGTTAGGCCTCCGCGTAATAGACAATTACAAGTTTTCTTTTATGGATGTTGCCTATACCTCCTGCGGAGGAAATTCAGCGGTGATGGACGAACAGGGGCGCACCTTTATCCACTTCCATCAGAAATACGCCCATGCCGCCGCGGATTTCGCGGACCGGACGCATCAGACGTTCTCCAACGAGGACGGGTGGCTGGTGACGGCTCCCTTTGAATTTAACGGGGAGACCATTGCGGACAGCTACGACAAAAAGGACGTGGTGGGACGGTACGAGTTCATTTATCACAGAACAGAGTTTCAGGGTACCAAGCCTCCGCATTATGACTATGTGGAATCCCAGGGGCTTACGCTGAATGAAGACGGTACGGTCAGCGGAGCCTATGAGGGCACATGGACGTTAAAGGGACACTACATCACGATTGCGATCAACAATCAGGAATACAAGGGCGTCGTTCTGGAGCAGTACGAGCAGACCAATGCCCGTGACAAGGTCATGGTATTTACGGCCATCGGAAGCGACAACCGGACGATCTGGGGAAGCAAGATCCATAAGACCGACGAGGAGGCTGTGGAGTACGACGCGGCGCAGCTGACCGTGCAGGAGACAGCGTCAAAGGATTTTGACCTGCCGACAGAAGGGCTGTTCGGCTCCACGGTGACGTGGACGTCCGACAGCAAGGCTCTGGCCGTGGGAAATGGAACGGCTAAATTGAGCCCGGGATTGAACGAGGAAAAGGTGACGCTGACGGCGGTCGTTACAAGAGGCGCCAGCAGCAAGACGCTGACTTTTACAGTGGCTGTTGAGCCCATAAGCCTCCTGATCAGTCCGGTCGTAAAGGGAACCTCCATCGAGCTTCCCGCCAAGATAGGAGAGTACGACATTGCGTGGAGCTCGTCAGATGCCAGCGTGATCAACCCGGAGACCGGCGCTGTGACGCCGCCGTCTGAGAAAGCGGCAGTGGTGACGCTGACAGCTAAATTCGGCAGCGTGGAGAGGACCTTTGACGTCACGGTGCTTCCGCTGGAGGTCAGCAGCTATATCATGCAGCAGGATTACAACAGCGTGACCGACGCGGCTTCTGTGTGGAAGTCTGACAACGCGCAGGACAAGGTAGTTCTTGCCAGCGACGAGGCCCATGGAAAATATATCCAGTTCGCGCCGGAAGATAATAATTCCCGCGGAGCGGTCACGGATTTTGGCATATCGGCTAAATTGTCCGGCGGCATTTATACCGTGGAATTTGACGTGTCCCTGAAAGCGGGCGACAACCAGACGACGGAATTTGCCCTGACCGGTACCGATATGGCGTATACGAACAGTGTTATCAACGACGGAATTGACAGCGGCTATATTTTCAAGATGTCGTCGGAGGTAAACAGTACGAAGTGGTCGATCAATGGAGCGGACGCCGTGGACATTCCGGCGGACTGGGTACACGTCCTGGTGGCAGCGGATCCATCCAAAAAGGCGGCTTCCGTGGTGATCAGTAACGGGGACGATACCTATTTCAGCGGAGCAGTCAGCATAAACGGCAACGGGCTCTTGAAGGGCATGTATGTGAGGGGCGGAAGATATAATTCCGTCACTAAGGTGGACAACATCCGGGTGTACTAAAGCAGAACGGACTAAGAAGATAAAAGGGAAAGGGCAGTCGGTAGACCGGCTGCCCTTTTTGAAAGAGGAGTTTTATGAAAAAATTCAAAAAAATGATGCTGGCAAAAATAATATCGTCAACAGAGACTGCATATTCTGCTTTTCTCTATTGCATGACTTTAGTATAGAGTGAAAATGTGACGATATTGTGTTCAAATTCGTGAAAATCTGTGAACACTTTGTAAAGTTTGCACTTCTTTTTTTAACTGACTCTTCTTTTCCTCCAGCAATAGCTCCTTATTGTACTCAAAAAATTTGTCGCAGCCGTGTTCGGCGACGAACCAGGAAGCGTGGGGATTCAGGGTCAGCTCAGTGACGAACAGGACCATTTCCTGGCGGCCGTCCAGGGCTTTTTCTAAAAACAGGAAGGCGTTGGTCAGGTGCCCGCGCGCTTCTTCCGCCTGCTTATCGTAGCCGGATACTGCCGTCTCAAACTGCGCTTTTATAAAGGAAAACTCCTCCTCCGGCTGTTCGGACAGCAGGGCTTTTCGGAAAGAGGCGAGCTCGGAGAGGGCGGCGAGATACTGCTTTTCCCGTTCTTCCGTGAGCCCCCCAGCAATTTTTTCCGTCTCGCGGCGCTGATCCAGCCGGTCGTACTCATCCTGTAAGAGCTCCGCCGCGGTCCGTCCGCAGGAGGCGAGCATGCCTTTGAGTCTCTGCAGCGCCTCGTAGATCAGGGAAAGGGTCTGATCCCGGCTACAGACCAGGGAAAATTCCTCTCCCAGACGCCCCAGAAAAAGTCCCAGCACGCTGACCGCCTCGTCAAAGGGAGAATTTCCCAGACGCTTTGCGGCTTCCTCCTGCTCCTCGCCGTCCAGAATGGCGGGAATATCGTATTTCTGCCGATATTTCTGGAACAGGTCGTAGTAGCTTGAAAAGTCCCTCGCTATCTCCGGGTGCTGTATATACTGATGGATCGTGGCGGCGGTCACAGGCACGCCCATCGTCTCCCGCACCAGCAGGAAGCGGGACAGGTCCTCCCATCCGCGGGCGGTGACAAAATCTTCCCCGTTGAGGGCGGCGTGTACCTGATAAAAATTTTCTTTTTTGATGTCCAGATAGGACAGGATGGCCGGATGGACGCCCTCGGCATAGGCGTACTCCTTCCAGGCGGAGTAATCCCAGGTGGTGTCGATGCGCTTTAGGCGGTCCAGGGTGGCAATGTCAAAATCACGGGCGGACTTGTTGTATTCCGGCGGATTTCCGGCAGCCACGATCATAAATCCGGCGGGGATGCGGTGGACGCCAAAGGTCTTGTACTGTAGAAACTGGAGCATGGTGGGGGCCAGCGTCTCGGATACGCAGTTGATTTCATCCAGAAAGAGGATGCCCTCTGAAATGCCGGTCTGCTCTATTTTTTCATACAGGGCGGCCACAATCTCGCTCATGGTGTACTCGGTGGCGGAACAGGTCATATCGCCGAATTTTTTCTCCCGGATCACGGGGAGTCCGACGGCGCTCTGGCGGGTGTGGTGGGTGATTGTGTAGGAGACCAGGGCGATTCCCTCCTCTGCCGCGATCTGTTCCATGATGGCTGTTTTTCCGATGCCCGGCGGCCCCATGAGAAGGATGGGGCGCTGTTTTTCCACCGGGATTTTGTACTGTCCCAGTTCATTTTTCATCCGATAGGCCCGCAGGGTGTGGATAATTTCCTCCTTGGCCTCTTTGATTGTCATTTCAAACTGACTCATAACTCTCCTTCTTTCTGTGTTTCTTTTCGCGGGCGGGAGATAAGGTCTCCCTCCGCAATGGAAAATGAGATGGCCCAGTCGGGAACCTGCCCGTAGGCGGGAACGGGGGCCGGCTGGTCGTATTCTTTCAGAAAATCCGCCAGCAAAAAAGCGGCGGGATAGGCGGGGCGCCTGGCGGGATAGGTTCCGTATCCGTCTGTGAGGATCAAGAGCCCCTGGACGCCGCCCTCCAGGCGGTCGGTGTAATCGAATACGCACCGATAATCCGTGCCGCCAAAGCCCCGGACGGCAAAGGAGTCCGCCAGGGCGGGCAGCTCGGACGCCGATTGGATCGGCCGCGCGTCCTGGATCCGGGTGTCGAATTGCAGCAGATGAATTTGCGTATGTCTGAAAAAATGCCGGGAGCTTGCCAGGATGCTGAACGTTTCAGACAGGAAGCGCTTTACGGGGGCGCCCCTCACGGAGCCGGAGGTGTCTACGGCCAGCACGAGGGACTGTATTTTCTTTTCCTCCCGGTATTCCAACGGCTCTATGAGGGGGATATTGCCGTATCGCTCAAGGCCCAGCGTGTAGTAGATGGCGTCGAATTCCTCCGGGTTGAGGGTGACGACCTCCCGCCAGCAGGCAAAACGCGCCAGAAACCGGTCGTA
>CANPZR010000126.1 GCA_947589175.1 uncultured Lachnospiraceae bacterium
CTTGGAGAAATGAAGAAGGATTTGTGATTATGGGTATGAAATATTTTCTGCTCAATGCGGATAGTTTGGAATTTTAGGTTGAACTTCAAGCAACAGGAACCTACTCATATTATGAGTTACATTGATTTGTGACAACGGTGTTGACACAAGTTTGAAAGGTGGAGAATGAAATTTTTAATCGCCAGGAAACAGCGTAGGGTTGACAATGCGGCAGATGCGTGATAGACTGTAAACAATGAAAAGCGTAAGAGCTTTTGCGGCGATAGAGAGGAGCTACCCGTCCCGACTTTGCGGGCAATATAAATACAAAGGTCGTCTCTGCCTATGGAATTATCATAGGACTGCTCCCGGAATTGCAATTCAAAAAAGAAATGTAATGCCTGAGTCTAACCACTCAGGCAATTTCTTTTCACGGAAGGATGAGACAATGCGGACACTTTTGCAGATTTTTCAGGATACGAAAGAGACTCTGTGCAGATATGATTATTATATCCATACACAGAAACGTGTCCTCCATCTTACAAATTCAGAGATTAAGATACCACATTTAATGGGTATGCAGTATCTTGGAAAACCGGGGCAGTTTACCGGGGATTATGGTGCTTATGCAATTAAAAAGCAGCGGATTACGATGGATTCAGTGGAAAAACTGGTGCGGAAATATTATAAGACAGAGGAAAAACAGCGCCGAATGTTGGAGATGATTCATAGGAAGTTGGATAACCTTGGGGAATTAGGGGATATGTTTTCTTCTTATTCAAGGCTGTATCTGTATGAAAAGGAGCAGAATCAGGAGTCTGAATTTCAGAGTGATTATCTTCTTGTGCATGAAAACGGGAAGAAAATCCTGCATTTGGGACTTGTCAAATCGAAAAGTGGAAAAGATCTTTATCATTGCAATTCCTTTATGACAACTTATCAGAATGACCGCGATAGGGATTCTTTTTTTTGTAATCTGACACACCGTTATGAGATAACAAGGATAGTAAGGGAAAATAAGGCAACAAAGCGGGCAGAAGTCATTTATCAGAGCATGGATGCCGAACAGAGGGAGCAGGCTGGCATAGAAAAAATGTTTGCAGCCGCAGGCATACATGCAGATGAAAGACTTATAAAGTCCGTCCTGCGGCTGAATAAGAAGTTCGGCAGATACCACACGCTGGATTTGCTGAATGACAGTAAGGCGCTGCTTGAAAAATGCACGGATAAAAGGGAAAAAGCCCTTGTATCAGATTTCCTTGCGTTATGGGAGGAGGGGAGATATGGTACTGATGAGTATTGATACCTTTGAGAAGCGGGAACAGATATTGCAGCTTCGCGCAAAGGTACTTCAGGCAGAGCAGGAGAGAATAGAGGGGGAGTCAACATTGACTGTATCAGAGGCGAGAACGCGCTTGAAGGAGAGGATTAGTGAAATATAATTAACCTACAATTAACATACATGCGCTTTTGGAATTAACACAGGCAATCGTATAATGAACCTGTAAAAATTTCAGAGGAGCATGTATTTTTTTGCTCTGGAAAACAAGGAGGAAAATCCTCTGCTCCTGCATAAGCAGTCGCATTTTCCTTCGGAAAACAAGGAGGAAAATCCTCTGCTCGCCAGAGGGCTCGCATTTTCCTTCGGAAAACAAGGAGGATTTCAAAATGAAAGGTAAAAAATTTATGGCGTTTATGGCAATGGCGGCGGTGACCGTGGGACTTATGACCGGCTGTGGCGGTTCGGGTTCGGGAGGAAGCAACAGTAGCAGCAGCGCTGCAGGGGGCAGCGCGGCAGGAACTGCGTCGGAGGGCGGTACGGCACAAACGGTGTCTACGGACGGTTCGACTTCTATGGAGAAGGTCATCGGATTTTTGAGCGAGGCCTACATGGAGGAGAACGGGGATGTAAAGGTGACCTACAACCCGACGGGTTCGAGCGCGGGCATCCAGGCGGTGTCGGAGGGGCGCTGCGACATCGGGCTGTCGAGCCGCGATTTAAAGGATGAGGAGAAAACGGACTTAGATGAGACGGTGGTAGCCATTGACGGAATCGGCATTATCGTACACCCGGACAACGCGGTCAGCGACCTCACGATTGAGCAGGTCGGCAAAATCTATACGGGAGAAATCAAGAACTGGAAGGAGTTAGGCGGCGAGGACGCGCCCATCGTGTGCATCGGGCGGGAGGCGGCATCCGGCACCCGCGACGGCTTTGAGGAAATAACGGGGACGGCGGACAAGTGCAAGTATGCCCAGGAGCTCACATCGACGGGCGACGTGGTGCAGACGGTCTCCGGGAATCCGAACGCGATCGGATACGCGTCCGTGGCGTCCGTAAACGACAGCGTAAAGGCATTGAGCATCGAGGGCGTGGCGCCGGATACGGAGACAATCCAGAACGGAAAATACAAGATTCAGAGAAATTTCGTGCTTGTCACCAAAAAGGATACGGCGCTCTCGGAGGCGGCGCAGGCGTTCTTTGACTTTGCCACAAGCAGCGAGGCGGACGATCTGATCACGCAGGCGGGAGCCGTGCCGATTAAGCGCTAGAGCGGACTTGTTCGCTCGGAAAGTGAGGACACAATGAAAAAGACAGCAAAATGGATTGAAAAGGCTATGAACCTGTTGTTTCTGTTCTGCGGCCTGCTCACGATCCTGTTTGTCATAGTGATTACTATATTTCTTATTGTCAGCGGTATTCCGGCGATTAAGGAAATCGGCATCATCGATTTTCTGTTCGGAGATACGTGGGCGTCTACTGCCGCGGAGCCGTCCTACGGCATCCTGCCCTTTATCCTGACTTCGGTTTACGGCACCTGCGGCGCCATTGTCATAGGAGTCCCCGTGGGGCTTCTGTGCGCGGTTTTTCTGGCGAAAATGGCGCCCAAAAGGGTGGGAAACGCGGTGCGGAATGTGGTCGATCTGCTGGCGGGGATTCCCTCGGTGGTCTATGGCCTGGTGGGCATGATTATTATCGTGCCCTGGGTGCGGGATCTGTTCAATCTCCCCGACGGGGCAAGCCTTTTTTCAGCCATTATCGTACTTGCCATTATGATTCTGTCGTCGGTAATTTCGGTGTCGGAGACGTCCATCCAGGCGGTGCCCAGAGAGTATGAGGAGGCGTCGCTGGCGCTGGGGGCGACCAAGACGGAGACGGTGTTTAAGGTAGTGGTCCCCGCGGCAAAAAGCGGCATTGTCACAGCGGTGGTGTTAGGAATCGGCCGCGCCATCGGGGAGGCTATGGCAATCATGATGGTATCGGGAAATGTGGCCAATATGCCGAAGCTCTTTGGAAGCGTGCGCTTTCTGACCACGGCGGTGGCGAGCGAGATGTCCTATTCTTCGGGACTGCAGCGCCAGGCGCTGTTCTCCATCGCCCTCGTGCTGTTTTTGTTCATCATGATGATCAATCTCGCGCTGAACGTGGCAATCAAAAAAGATAAAAAATGAGCGGATGTGAGAACCGCTTCGCGTCAGAGGCATCATGGATATTTTACTCCGCACATTTAAAAAGAAATGGAGATCATTATGAACGCATCGATATCTTTTTCAAGAAAAGCAAAGGGCGCGGTCTTAAACCTTTTGATGGTCCTGGCCGCGGCGCTGATCTGCCTCCTTCTGCTGGGGCTGATCGGCTATATACTGTACCGGGGAATTCCCCACATTTCATGGAAATTTCTGTCCACGAAGCCCAGTCTTTTAAAGGGGACGACGGGGATTCTCCCCAATATTTTAAATACCATTTACATCATTCTCATAACGCTTATCATTGTCCTGCCACTGGGGGTGGGAGCGGCTATTTATCTCAATGAGTACGCGAAAAATAAAAAGCTGGTGAGCGTGATTGAGCTGGCCACGGAGACGCTGGCGGGCATACCGTCTATCATATACGGACTGGTGGGAATGTTGATTTTCGTGCAGTTTTTTTCTCTGGGAACCAGCCTTTTGGCGGGAGCTCTCACGCTGGTCATCATGACGCTGCCGACCATTATCCGCACCGCCGAGGAGAGCCTGAAAACGGTGCCGGCGTCCTACCGAGAGGGAGCTCTCGGACTGGGAGCGGGCAAATGGCACATGATCCGCACGGTCGTTCTCCCCTGCGTCATTGACGGCATCGTCACCGGCTGCATCCTGTCGGTGGGGCGCGTGGTGGGAGAGAGCGCCGCCCTGCTCTTTACGGCCGGCATGGCCAATGAGATGCTGAATCTTATCCAGGCAGTAAAGCCGGGAAACGCGGGCTCCACCCTGACGGTCGCATTGTACATGTACGCCAGGGAGCGGGGGCAGTTTGACGTCGCCTTTGCCATCGCGGCCATTTTGCTGATCCTGACATTTATCATTAACATGTCGGCAAAGGTGGCGGCTGTGAAACTAAAAAAGAAAAGAGGCTAGAGCATGAAGGATATAATGACCGCGAAAGACCTGAATTTGTGGTATGGGCAGAACCACGCCCTGAAAAATATCAATATGTCCCTTCCGGAGCGGGAGATTACGGCCTTAATCGGTCCATCCGGGTGCGGAAAATCCACCTTTTTAAAGACGCTGAACCGGATGAACGACCTCGTGGACGGATGCCGGATCGAGGGAGAAATTTTGCTGGACGGGACGGATATCTACGGAGATATGGACGTCAATATCCTGCGAAAGCGCGTGGGCATGGTATTTCAAAAGCCCAACCCATTTCCCATGAGCATTTATGACAATATCGCCTACGGTCCCCGCATCCATGGAGTCCGCTCCCGCGTCCGGCTGGACGAGATCGTGGAGCGCTCGCTCACGCAGGCGGCCATCTGGGACGAGTGCAAGGACCGGCTGAAAAAGAGCGCGCTCGGCATGAGCGGCGGACAGCAGCAGAGGCTGTGCATCGCCCGGGCGCTGGCGGTGGAGCCGGAGGTGCTTCTGATGGATGAGCCCACGTCGGCGTTAGATCCCATTTCAACATCTAAAATTGAGGACCTGGCGCTGGAGCTGAAACAGAAATACACGATTATTATGGTCACTCACAACATGCAGCAGGCCGCGCGCATCGCGGATAAGACCGCTTTCTTCCTTCTGGGGGAGCTGGTGGAGTCCGGCGATACGGAAAAGATGTTTTCATCCCCTTTAGACAAGAGGACGGAGGATTATATTACGGGGAGGTTCGGATAATGAGAAATAAATTTGACAGGCAGCTCTCGCAGCTGAACGCGGAGCTGATCACGATGGGATCGCTGTGCGAGGAGGCGATTACAAATGCGGTAAAATATCTGGTGGACGGCGATGAAAAGGGGAAAAATGACTGCCTGCTGGCGGACCGCCAGATTGACCAGAAGGAGCGGGACATTGAAAATCTCTGCCTTAAGCTGATTCTGCAGCAGCAGCCGGTGGCGGGGGATCTTCGCACCGTCTCCGCCGCCCTGAAAATGATTTCGGACATGGAGCGAATCGGCGACCAGGCGGCGGATATCGTGGAGATTGTCCCCTATGTGGCGGGCAGCGGCTTAGAGAGCGAAACCCACATAAAGGATATGGCGGACGCCGCGATTCAGATGGTGTCGGAGAGCGTGGAGTCCTTTGTAAAGCTGGATATGGACGCCGCCCGCCGGGTGATGGAGCATGACGATCTGGTAGACGATTTATTTGACAAGGTGAAGCAGGAATTGATAAAATCCATAACAGGCAGTCATGACACTGCGAGTCACGACAGCATTAGCAGTCATGACAGTAGTAACAGTCACGACACTACGAGTCACGACACTACGGAGGCGCTGATTGATATGGTCATGATTGCGAAATATCTGGAGCGGATCGGCGACCACGCGGAAAATATAGCGGAATGGGTGATTTATTCCATAACGGGGGAACATATTTCTTGAAAAACAGCTCGCAGGAGAGCTCGCATTTTGCTTCGCAAAACGAGGAGGAGGATTATATGGTCTATCTAATTGAAGACGACGACAATATAAGAAAGCTGGTGAGCTACGCCCTGACAAAGGAGGGCTTTGAGGTCGCGGGATTTTCTTCTCCCGTGGAATTTTGGAGAGATTTAGGCTCCGGCAGTCTGCCGGAGCTGATCCTGCTCGACATCATGCTGCCGGAGGAGGACGGCCTGTCAATTCTCGAAAAGCTGAAAAAGCGGGGCGAGACGGCGGACATACCGGTGATTATGCTCACGGCGAAGACCAGTGAATTTGACAAGGTGACGGGACTTGACATGGGGGCGGACGACTACATCCCCAAGCCCTTCGGGACGATGGAGCTGATCTCGCGCGTGCGGGCCGTGCTGCGCCGCTATGAAAAGACGCGGGACCAAAAAATCTATGAGGCGGGAGAGCTGTATGTGAACCCGGCAAAGCACATTATTTCGGTGGCGGGAGAGGAAATTTCCCTCTCATACAAGGAATATATGCTGCTTTTAGCTCTTTTGGAGGCGGATGGAAACGTGGTGGGACGGGACGCGCTCTTAAATCGGGTGTGGGGCGAGTATTACACGGAGTCCCGGACGCTGGACGTCCACATCCGCAAGCTCCGGGTGAAGCTGGGGGACGCCGGACGCATGATCCAGACGGTGAAGGGCATCGGCTACAAGCTGGAATGGAGGGAATTATGAATAAAAAAATATTTCGATCATCTTTTTTGACGGTATTTCTCGTGCTCATTGCGACAATCGTGCTCATAATGGGCATTTTATTTCAATTTTTCGAGGAGCAGCTTTTAAACGAGCTGAAGAGCGAGGCGGATTATCTGTCCCAGGCGGTGGAAAATGAGGGGACGGATTTTTTCCGGGAATTTAAGAGCCAGAACCATCACCGGGTGACACTGGTGGACGCGGACGGGAGCGTGCTGTATGACAGCGAGGCAAATTCCCAGACTCTTGACAACCACGGAAACAGGGAGGAAATCAAGGAGGCGCTGGAGACGGGAGAGGGCATGAGCATCCGCTACTCGGATACACTGACTCAAAAGACGGTCTATTATGCCGTGAAGCTTTCCGACCAAAAAATCCTCCGCGTATCCACGGAGCAGTACACCATCGTCACGATTCTCCTTGGCATCGCCCAGCCGATGATCGTCATTCTCGCGATTGCGCTGGTGCTGACGCTGTTTTTGTCCTCGCGGGTGTCGAAGGCGATTATCGAGCCCATCAATAAGCTGGATCTGGAGGCGCCGGAAAACAACGATACCTACGAGGAGCTGACGCCGTTGCTGCGGAAAATCGCAAAACAGAATGAGACGATTGAGGAGCAGTTAGAAACGGCGCGGAAAAAGCAGCGGGAATTTAATCTGATTACGGAAAATATGAGCGAGGGATTTCTGGTAATCGATCAGGACGCCCAGCTTCTGACCTATAATTCGGCGGCTCTGAA
>CANPZR010000127.1 GCA_947589175.1 uncultured Lachnospiraceae bacterium
GACCGCCCAGAGCAGCGCTGCTGCCGCGGCCACGCATTTGAATTTTTTCGTCATTACGCAATCCCTTCTTTCAAAAAACATCCGTAAAAATACATGTTTCAAAATTATATCTACTAAAAGGATTGCCGATTTTTTTTATTTTATACATACATGATTTCTGTAAGCATTTTGTAATTGTTTATTGTTTTTCAATTAGCATCTCGATTTTTTCCCCAATTTTGTAATACTTGATTTGCTTCTTCCCATTTTAAATTATCTGACAGCGCTAACAAATCGTATACTTCGCATAAATTATGACCATTAGATAGTTTCATCAAAAAATGAAGACCATTTGCAGAAAAATAACTATTTAATAAATCCGATTCTTCTATATGCAGCACTTGAAGCAATTTATTATAAAACTTCATTTCGGAGAAGTACGCATTAGATTGCTGCTTAATTTCACCATCCTCGTTTTTTAAATCAGCCCCTTGATTATTTTTCCCTGCCATTATTTTAAGTGTTAAAGATTCAGTAATCCCTTCATCCAAAGATACACCTATTTGAAAAAAATGAGTTCCTTTGTATCTATAATCTACTCGAAAACCGCGTCTGGGGCAATCAAGATTTTTCAAAATGTACCCGATTGCCAATGCAAACATTGCATCGTAATTTTTGCCATAATATAACCGAGCCATAAACTTTAAATATACAGCTTCAGAGATACCATCAAATAATTCGTCTAAAGTTATCTTTTTTTTAACTACAAGATCGGTTTTTTTGTAAAAATCCTCAATATCCTTATCTGTAATATTTTCTTCTTCAAACTCATCCGCAGCTTTTTCAAGAAGCACAGAGCCCATTGTCCTCATTAATACGTCATTTTCACGGTTAAAAGAACAAAATAATGGCAATACTAAAACTTTCGTGAATTTATCTATTTCTTCCCGATTCTGTATTTTTTTGCACCAATAACATCCAATTATGGTAAAAAACTCAATTTGAGTTTCCCACATATCTGACATTTCTTCTTCTAAACATTTTCTTAAGCAAATCATAGTATTTTCTCCCTCAATCACCCTTCATACTTTTTAAAAATCACGCTGGAGTTCTGCCCGCCGAAACCAAAGGAATTGCTCATGGCAACACGGACTTCTTTCTGAATGGTTTTCCTCGGCACATAATTCAGCGGAACGCAGGCCTCGTCCACATGCTCCAGATTCAGCGTCGGCGGAATCACGCCCTCGCGGATACACTGGATACAGGTGATGGCCTCGGTGATGCCGCCCGCGCCCATCATATGGCCCGTGGCCCCCTTGGTAGAGGTCACCGCCATTTCCTTCGCGTGCTCGCCGAACAGGCTGGCGATAGCATTTGTTTCAATGGGATCGCCGGTGGGCGTCGCCGTTCCGTGTGTATTTATATAATCCACGTCCTCCAGCTGCAGCCCGGCATTTTCCACCGCTTTTTCCATGCAGAAAATAGCGCCGATTCCGTCCGGGTGGGGGCTGGTGACATGATATCCGTCGGTGCAGTTGGAAAAGCCCGCCAGCTCCGCCAGAATCTCCGCGCCGCGCGCCTTTGCGTGTTCTTCCGTTTCAATAATCAGCGCGCCGCCGCCCTCGCCGATGACAAAGCCGTCCCGGTCGCTGTCGAAGGGCCGGCTGGCCCCCTGCGGATCGTCGTTGTTGGTGGACAGGGCGTGAGCCGATGAAAGTCCCAGAATAAACAGCGGTGACAGCGCGGACTCAGTTCCCATAGCGAGCACTGCGTCCGCCTGGCCGGACAGCAGAATCATGCAGGCCGTGCTGATGGCGTCGCCGCCGGAGGAGCACGCCGTGCTCACCGTCAGGCTCGGTCCCCGATAGCCCTTTTCAATGGCGATCTGGGCTGCTGCCTCGTTTCCAATGATTTTCGGCACAAAACGGGGACTCACCTTTTTGTGCTCGCCCTTGCTGACGCCGTCCTGCGTCTCGGCAATCGGCGAGATTCCGCCGAGCGCCGTGCCGACCACGATTCCCATGCGCTCCGGCTCGGCGATGTCCTCTCCCGCCTGGGCGATAGCCTCTATGGCGGCCGCAAAGCCGTACTGCATGAACACGTCCATCTCCCGCGTCAGCTTTTTGGACATATAAGCCTCCGCGTCAAAATTCTTGACCTCCGCCGCAATCTTGACAGGGAGCTCCGTCGTGTCAAAACGGGTAATGGGAGCGACGCCGCACTGGCCCGCCACCACATTTTCCCAATATTCCTTCACGCCGATTCCGATCGGCGTCACCGCGCCCATGCCGGTAATGACAAGGCGGCTATTCTTCGTCTTCAGCTTCATTCCAGTCGTTCTCCTTAATTTCTTTTCTGCGAATCTTGCCGCTGATGGTCTTGGGAAGCTCCTTGGTGAAATCAAGAATCTTCGGCCACTTGTAGGACGCAATATTTTTCTTCAGCGATTTCATAATTTCATTTTTCAATTTGTCGGACGCCTCGGCTCCGTTCGTCAGCACGATGCTCGCCTTGATGGCCTGGCCGCGGATCGGATCCGGCACAGATGTCACAGCGCACTCCAACACATACGGGAGCTTCATGATTTCATTTTCAATCTCAAACGGCCCGATGCGGTAGCCGCTGGACTTGATCACATCGTCCGTCCGGCCCACATACCACAGATAGCCGTCCTCGTCATAGTAGGCGGTGTCGCCCGTGTGATAATAGCCGTCATGCCAGGACGCCTCCGTCTTTTCCTCGTCGCCGTAATATTCCACAAAAAGTCCGTTGGGAGCGCCGTTCTCCGTGCAGATTACGATTTCTCCCTCTTCCTCCGGTCCCGCCAGCGTGCCGTCCGGCAGCATGACCTTGACGTCGTACTGCGGCGACGGCTTGCCCATAGAGCCGGGCTTCGGCGTCGTCCCCACCAGGTTTCCGATCAAAAGCGTCGTTTCCGTCTGACCGAATCCCTCCATCAAGGTCAGTCCGGTCTTGGCGCGGAATTTTTCAAAAATCTCCGGATTCAGCGCCTCGCCCGCCGTCGTGACCTGCTGCAGCGACGAGAGGTCGTACTGATCCAGTTTCAAATGAACCATGACGCGGTACACCGTGGGCGGCGCGCAGAACGTCGTAATTTTATATTTTTCAATCATGCGCAGAATTTCTTTTGCGTCAAAATCGTCAAAATCATAGGTGAAAATAGCCGCCTCGCAGAGCCACTGTCCGTATATTTTGCCCCACAGCGCCTTTCCCCAGCCCGTGTCGGAAATGGCGAAATGGATTCCGTCCGGATCCACCTTGTGCCAATATTTGGCCGTCACATAGTGCCCCAGCGGGTACTTGAAATTGTGCGTGGTAATTTTCGGATAGGACGTAGTGCCGGAGGTAAAAAACATGAACGAAACGTCGTCTCCGTGAATGGCGTTCTCGCCCCTCGGACGCTTAAAATGACTGGAAAAATATTTGACTTCCTTATTAAAGCTCCTCCAGCCCTTGCGGCTGGCGCCCACCATAATCTTCGCCTTCAGATCCTTGTAGGTGCGCGTCGCCTTGTCCACCTCGCGGGACACCGGACCGTCCGCGGTACAAAGAATCGCGTCCACGTTCGCCGCCTTAAAGCGATATTCAAAATCGGACTTCAAGAGAAGATTCGTCGCCGGAATCGCTATCGCCCCGATCTTGTGAAGGGCCAGAATGGCAAACCAGAACTGATAGTGCCGCTTCAGCACGAGCATGACGCGGTCCCCCTTGCGAATCCCAAGAAACTGTAAATAATTGGCCACCTTGGAAGAATAGCGGGACATCTCGTAAAAGGTAAAGGAACGCTCCTTCCCCTCCTTGGAAATATGAAGCATCGCCACCTTGTCCGGGCACTTCTTCGCCAGCTTATCCACAACATCGTAAGCAAAGTTGAAATTGTCGTCATTGACAAATTCAATATGCTTCAACACGCCATTTTCATCTTCTTCCACCTTGATAAAAGGTGCTGCAACCGCATCCTTATTCATGCTCATGAGCGACATCCTTTCTTTTTTTCTTCTTTCTAATAAACCGCCATTTTTCGTGTTTTTCCGTACAAGTAGTTTTAAAAACCACTTATCAAAGTTTAGATTACATCATACCTAATGTTTTGTCAATGAAAAAACATAAAAACATCCAGAAAATTTAGGCAAATGTTGAATTTTTACATTATATATGATAGAATTGAAGCGCTAACTGATTATATCCACGGAACAGAGAATGGAGGATGTATTAAAGATGTTCAAGATTTTAGAGAAAAAGTCCCTGAATCCGACTGTTGCCAAAATGACAGTGGATGCTCCATTGATTGCCAGGAAGGCAGAGCCGGGACAGTTTATCATTTTCCGCGCGAAGGAAGACAGCGAGCGGATTCCTCTCACCATCGCGGACTTTGACAGAGAGGCCGGCACGGTCACGATTATTTACCAGATCGTGGGAGCCGGTACTATGGAACTGGACACGCTGAATGAGGGAGATTTTATCCACGACTTTGTGGGGCCCCTGGGCGTTCCCACCCACACGGAGGGCTTGAAAAAGGTAGCCGTTGTGGGCGGCGGCGTGGGATGCGCGATCGCGTACCCGGTCACCAAAAAGCTGCATGATCAGGGCGCGGAGGTACACGCCATCGTCGGCTTTAGGAGCCAGGATCTGGTCATTCTGGAGGACGAGTTCAAGGCGGCCAGCGACAAGCTCGTCATGATGACGGACGACGGCAGCTACGGCGAAAAGGGCCTTGTTACGGACGCTCTGGAAAAGCTGATTCAGGAGGGCAACCAGTACGACGAGGTCATCGCCATCGGTCCCTTGATTATGATGAAGTTCGTCTGCCTGACCACGAAAAAATACGATATCAAGACCGTTGTCAGCATGAACCCGATTATGATTGACGGTACCGGCATGTGCGGCGGATGCCGTCTGACGGTGGGCGGAGAGACCAAATTCGCCTGCGTGGACGGACCGGATTTCGACGGCCATCTGGTGGATTTTGACGAAGCCATGCACCGCGGCACCATGTATAAAGAGTTTGAGACTCATGCCAGAGAAGAAGCATGCAGGCTATTAGAGAAGGGGGACAAGTAATCATGGCAGAACGTAATATGGATATGAACAAATGTCCTATGCCGGTCCAGGATCCGGATGTGAGAAATAAAAACTTTAACGAGGTAGCCCTTGGGTACACCTATGACATGGCGGTCGGCGAGGCGCGCCGCTGCCTGAATTGTAAAAATAAGCCCTGCGTCAGCGCCTGTCCGGTGCAGATCGACATTCCGGCTTTTATTGAAAAAGTGGCAAATGAAGACATGGAAGGCGCTTTCGAGGAGCTTTCCAAATCCACCTCCCTTCCGGCTGTCTGCGGACGCGTGTGCCCGCAGGAGACACAGTGCGAGGGCAAGTGCGTGCGCGGCATCAAGGGCGAGCCGGTCGGCATCGGACGCCTGGAGCGTTTCGTGGCGGACTACCACAGAGAGCACAGCAGCGAGACGCCGGTGAAGCCGGAGCCGAACGGCCACAAGGTAGCAATCATCGGCGCGGGCCCCAGCGGCCTGACGACGGCGGGCGACCTCGCCAAGATGGGATATGAGGTCACGATTTATGAGGCGCTCCACCTCGCAGGCGGCGTGCTTGTCTACGGAATCCCGGAATTTCGTCTTCCGAAGGCAATCGTGCAGAAGGAGATTGACAACCTGAAGGCGATCGGCGTAGACATTCAGACCAACATGGTAATCGGAAAGGTGCTGACCATCGACGAGCTCTTTGAGATGGGCAACGAGGCGATTTTCGTGGGATCCGGAGCCGGACTTCCCCGCTTTATGAATATTCCGGGCGAGAGCTTGAAGGGCGTTTATTCCGCCAATGAGTTCCTCACCCGCATCAATCTGATGAAGGCCTATGTAGACGGCAGCAAGACGCCGATTCAGCACGCGAAGAAGGTCGCTGTTGTCGGCGGCGGAAACGTGGCTATGGACGCGGCCCGCAGCGCTAAGCGCCTGGGCGCCGAGGAGGTCTACATCGTATATCGCCGTGGCATGGAGGAGCTCCCTGCCCGTAAAGAGGAAGTTGAGCACGCTGTCGAGGAGGGCATTATCTTCAAGACGCTCAACAATCCGGTCGAGATTCTCGGCAACGACGAGGGACTTGTCTGTGGCATGAAATGTATCGAGATGGAGCTGGGCGAGCCAGATGAGAGCGGACGCCGCCGTCCGGTAGAGAAGCCGGGCAGCGAGTTTGTCCTGGATGTGGACAGCGTCATCATGTCCATCGGAACCAGCCCGAACCCGTTAATCCGTTCCACGACGCCGGGCCTGGAGGCAAACCGCCACGGATGCCTGATTACCAAAGATGATTCCGGCCTCACCACCCGCGACGGCGTGTACGCCGGAGGCGACGCTGTGACCGGAGCCGCAACCGTCATTCTCGCTATGGGCGCTGGAAAGGCCGCTGCGAAAGCGATTGACGAGGCGATTCGCGGAAAAGGGAATTGATCGTAAATCGCTCTGATATGAGCGTAAATCAATATTTCTTATAATAAAAGGGGCTCGCGCGGGCCCCTTTTGAATTTATATAATAATGCTTATTTGGGGAGAGGCATTGCTTACTTTTTCAAGAGCGTTGCTTACTTTTTCAGAGGTGTTGCTTACTTTGGACAGCCTTCTATATCTCATACCCCAGAATTTTTAATATTTTCTTTAACATGCCACATATTTAGTATAATATATGGAAACCGCGAATGTCAAGAGTTTAAAACAAAACCACAACCACAAAATAAATCAAAAAAATACCTGAATCAACATCCACATGTCAATTCGGGTATCTTTTCTCACCTCACGACACCCGCACCCTAATCTTGCATCTGCCATCGACATACTCGCCCTTGGGATAGCGCACCTTAATAACTGCCTTTCCTTTTTTCTTTCCTTTTATTTTCCCCTTGGATGTGACGGATGCCACCCGGGAATCCGACGAGCTGAATGTAAGGAATTTCGCCGGCATCGTTCCCTTTTTATAACCGCTTCCTTCCTGAATATAGCCGACCACCGAAAGCTTTTTGGTCTTCCCGGCCTTCAGGGTTTCCCTCTTTTTCGACGGCTCGATTCCCCAGATTTTCCAATAGGGGAAATAATACGTCTTCCCCTTGCGCTTTAAGGTCACCGCCCGCTCAAATCGATGCACTGATCTTCCAAGCTTTCCGTCGTAATATTTCGCTATCTTTTTATTCCGAGGCGAAATCAGGTATTTTGACCGCTTGATATTCTTCGCCGGTACCTCTGAAAAAGCCCTCTTACCAACGAAATTTACCGAATCCGGCAGTTGCACCTTTTTCAAATTGTA
>CANPZR010000128.1 GCA_947589175.1 uncultured Lachnospiraceae bacterium
ATGATTGCCGGGAAGGACGCCCATTTCTTCGGACAGGCGAAGAACAGCTGGCTGACCGGCACGGCCGCGTGGACCTTCGTAAATGTGTCCCAGTATATTCTGGGAATCATGCCGACGCTTAACGGACTTAGCGTCGATCCGTGCGTCCCGGACGAGCTGGGAGAAGGGTTCAGCGTGACGAGGCGCTACCGCGAGGGCGTGTACCACATCCGCGTGGAGAATCCGAACCGCGTAGAAAAAGGCGTTTCAAGGCTGGTCGTAGACGGAAAGGAGTACGCCGGCACAACGGTAATTCCCTATGAAAAGGGGAAGAGCGAGTACCATGTGACCGTGGTTATGGGGTAAGAAAATGCAAATGTTAAAAATTACATGAAATCTTTTCTTGAAAAAAAGCCTGTGAGATAGTACAATGAAACATATTGTGCAAAATGCGGAGGTTTAAAGATGGAAAAGACAATGGACAAGATTACGGCGCTGGCAAAGAGCCGCGGGTTTATTTATCCGGGTTCAGAGATTTACGGCGGACTGGCCAACACCTGGGATTATGGGAATCTGGGTGTGGAACTGAAAAATAATGTGAAGAAGGCCTGGTGGCAGAAGTTCATCCAGGGCAATAAGTATAATGTAGGCGTGGACTGCGCGATTCTCATGAATCCGCAGACATGGGTGGCTTCCGGCCATCTGGGCGGATTTTCGGATCCGTTGATGGACTGCAAGGAGTGCCACGAGCGCTTCCGCGCCGACCAGCTCATTGAGGACTTTGCCGGTGAGAACGGCATCGATCTGGGCGGCTCGGTGGATGGCTGGAGCAACGAGCAGATGGAGGGCTTTATCGAGGAGCATCACGTTGCCTGCCCCAGCTGCGGCAAGCACAATTTTACGGAGATTCGTCAGTTCAACCTGATGTTCAAGACGTTTCAGGGAGTGACCGAGGACGCGAAGAATACTGTTTATCTCCGCCCGGAGACGGCGCAGGGTATTTTTGTGAACTTTAAAAATGTGCAGCGCACATCGAGGAAAAAGGTGCCCTTTGGCATCGGGCAGATCGGAAAATCTTTCCGCAACGAGATCACGCCGGGCAACTTTACGTTCCGCACCCGCGAGTTCGAGCAGATGGAGTTAGAGTTCTTCTGCGTGCCGGACACGGATCTGGAGTGGTTCGCTTACTGGAAGGAGTTCTGCATCAATTGGCTGAAGACATTAGGCATCAAAGAGGATGAGATGCGCGTGCGCGACCACGACAAGGAGGAGCTCTCCTTCTACAGCAAGGCCACGAGCGATATCGAGTTTCTGTTCCCCTTCGGCTGGGGCGAGCTGTGGGGCATCGCGGACCGGACCGACTACGATCTGACCAGACATCAGGAGACGTCCGGCGAGGACATGAGCTATTTTGACGACGAGAAAAAAGAAAAATATATTCCCTATGTAATCGAGCCCTCTCTGGGCGCCGACCGCGTGACGCTTGCCTTCCTTTGCAGCGCCTACGACGAGGAGGAGATCGGCGAGGGAGACGTGAGGACGGTCCTTCACTTCCACCCGGCGTTAGCGCCCGTGAAGATCGGCGTGCTGCCTCTTTCTAAGAAGTTAAATGAAAAGGCGGAGAAAATCTACGAGGAGCTGAGCGAGCTCTACAACTGCGAGTACGACGACCGGGGAAATATCGGCAAGCGGTACCGCAGGCAGGACGAAATCGGAACGCCGTACTGCGTGACCTATGATTTTGATTCGGAAGAGGATGGCATGGTGACGGTCCGCGACCGGGATACCATGGAGCAGGAGCGCATTAAGATTGAGGATTTAAAGGCGTATTTTGCCGATAAATTTTCTTTCTGATTCTGTTCTGGCAGAGCAGCTTAAAGGAGCAGCCTGAAAGAATATGTGTTTCGCGAAAAATTTCCGTGAGAGGGGAGGGAGCCCATGAGGAAAAGAAATTACAGCAGGAGTCAGATTCTGGTGATCGTGCTGCTCAGCGCGGGGATGTTAGCGGCAGCTGTTATTTTGAATCGGTTTTTTCCGCCGGAGAGCCGCGAGGCGACATCAACGACGGTCTATGGGACGGCGTCCGCTTTATCCGGCACGGCTGTCACAGGCGCGTCCGTGACAGGTACAGCCGCTGCGGGGGGTGAGGCGACAGGAACGTCTCCCCTGGCGGCAGGGGATGTGGCTCCCGATCTGGAGGCACGGTATCCCACGGAGACCATTGCTACTTTTTTCCAGGGGCCTTTGGCCTGGAAGGAGAGAAGGGAGTGGTCCGGCAAGTGGGGGAAGACCAGTTATGACGGAGGCTCTTTTGGAGGCTTTGGATGCGGGCTCTGCTGCATGGCCAATATTTACTGCTCTTTTACGGAATACCGCTGTTCGCCGGTGGATATGTATGAGTTCGCCAAGGAGAAAAGCGAGTATGAGGGCGGCGGAGCCATTGACTGGGGCTACATGAAGGAGACGATGCGGGCGGCCGGTTTTGCGTGCGATGTGTGGAAAAAGCCGGAGGACTACGCGGATTTTCAAAAGTTAGTCAGAGATTCCCTCGCCTGTATCGTGGTGGTCAGCAGTCAGGACAGCAAGTGCTACTGGGAGGATACGTCCGGCCATTATGTGACGTTGTTTTTCTACGATGAGGAGACGGACCGGGTCTTTTTGGGGGATTCCGGGAGTACCGGCCACAACCGCCAGTGGGTAGAGCTGGAGAAGGTGTACAAGTCTTTGAAAACGGCCAATAACTGGCAGTGCCTCTGCGCCGTGTCCTACAACAGGGAGGCCGACCAGTGGCGACACGAGGGCATCAGCGGCCCCTGCGTGCTGCCGGATGGCTGGGCATAAATGAGCGAAAAAAGGTTTCATCCATGATAATTTCCATTCCGGAGCGTTTACGCGTCAGTGTGAATTTCATGGATGAAATTTTTTATACGAGAAATTGGAAAAAGGGCTTTTCTATCCCTTTAATTTGTGTTACAATAATGTCAGTAAACTCATACGGTTGCGTATTTGTGCTGTTTTAGTGTCGTGTGGGTAGAGAAAAAAGATTAGGAGGAATTAGCAAACATGACTAAATGGGTTTATTTGTTCAGCGAAGGTAACGCTAACATGCGTGAGCTCCTGGGCGGCAAGGGCGCCAATCTGGCAGAGATGACCAGCATTTTCGGCGCTGACAGAGTACCGCAGGGATTCACGATCACAACCGAGGCATGTACTCAGTACTATGAGGATGGTCGCGAGATCAACGACGAGATCCAGGGACAGATCAACGAGTACATCGTTAAGATGGAAGAGATTACGGGAAAGAAGTTCGGCGACAAGGAGAATCCGCTTCTTGTATCGGTTCGTTCCGGCGCCCGCGCTTCCATGCCGGGTATGATGGACACGATCCTGAACCTGGGACTGAACGAGACAGTAGTCAATACGATTGCGGAGAAATCCGGCAATCCCCGCTGGGCCTGGGACTGCTACCGCCGTTTCATCCAGATGTATTCGGACGTTGTTATGGAGGTCGGCAAGAAGTATTTTGAAGAGCTGATCGACAAGATGAAAGCGGACAGAGGCGTTCAGCAGGACGTAGATCTGACAGCAGACGATCTGAAGGAGCTGGCTTCCCAGTTCAAGGCAGAGTACAAGGCTAAGATCGGAAACGACTTCCCGGATGATCCGAAGGATCAGCTGATGGGAGCTATCAAGGCCGTATTCCGTTCTTGGGACAACCCCCGTGCCAATGTATACCGTCGTGACAATGATATCCCGTATTCCTGGGGTACCGCTGTAAACGTACAGAGTATGGCATTCGGTAACATGGGTGATGACTGTGGTACAGGCGTTGCTTTCACGCGTGACCCCGCAACAGGCGAGAAGAAGCTGATGGGCGAGTTTTTGACCAACGCGCAGGGCGAGGACGTGGTTGCCGGCGTTCGTACACCGATGCCGATTTCCGAGATGGCAGACAAGTTCCCGCAGGCATTCGCGGATTTCCAGGATGTATGCGCTACGCTGGAGAAGCACTACAGAGATATGCAGGATATGGAGTTCACCGTTGAGCACGGACATCTGTACATGCTTCAGACAAGAAATGGTAAGAGAACCGCGCAGGCCGCTCTGAAGATTGCCTGCGATCTGGTAGACGAGGGAATGAGAACAGAGGAAGAGGCAGTTGCCATGATCGATCCTCGTAACCTTGACACACTTCTTCACCCGCAGTTCGACGCTGCTGCACTGAAGGCTGCTACTCCGGTAGCAAAGGCATTGGGAGCTTCTCCGGGAGCTGCTTGCGGCAAGGTCGTATTTACAGCAGATGACGCTGTTGAGTGGGCTGCCCGCGGCGAAAAGGTCGTACTGGTTCGTCTGGAGACATCTCCGGAGGATATCACCGGTATGAAGAGCGCGCAGGGTATCCTGACCGTCCGCGGCGGTATGACCTCTCATGCGGCCGTAGTTGCCCGCGGTATGGGTACATGCTGTGTATCCGGCTGTGGCGACATCGTGATGGACGAGGCCAACAAGAAATTTGAACTGGCTGGAAAGACCTATACAGAGGGATCTGAGATTTCCATCGACGGTACGACCGGTAACATCTACGATGGCATTATCCCGACGGTAGACGCTACGATCGCCGGAGAGTTCGGACGCATCATGGCTTGGGCTGACAAGTACCGCACCATGAAGGTCCGCACCAACGCAGATACACCGGCTGACGCTAAGAAGGCTCGCGAGCTGGGCGCAGAGGGCATCGGTCTTTGCCGTACAGAGCATATGTTCTTCGAGGAGGACAGAATTGCTGCATTCCGTGAGATGATCTGTGCTGATACGGTAGAGGAGAGAGAGGCTGCTCTTGAGAAGATCCTTCCTTATCAGCAGGGCGACTTCGAGGCGCTGTACGAGGCTCTGGAGGGAAATCCGGTTACGATTCGTTTCCTGGATCCGCCTCTGCATGAGTTCGTTCCGACCGAGGAGGCAGACATTAAGAAACTGGCAGACGCACAGGGCAAGTCCGTTGAGGACATCAAGGCTATCATTTCTTCCCTGCACGAGTTCAACCCGATGATGGGTCATCGTGGATGCCGTCTGGCTGTGACTTATCCGGAGATTGCCAAGATGCAGACAAAGGCTGTTATCCGTGCGGCAATCAATGTTCAGAAGGCTCATCCGGACTGGACAGTGAAACCGGAGATCATGATTCCGCTGGTTGGCGACATCAAAGAGCTGAAATATGTAAAGAAATTCGTAGTTGAGACGGCTGACGCTGAAATCGCGGCAGCAGGAAGCAATCTGGAGTATGAGGTTGGTACGATGATCGAGATCCCGCGTGCCGCACTGACTGCAGACGAGATCGCGACAGAGGCAGACTTCTTCTGCTTTGGCACCAACGACCTTACCCAGATGACCTTCGGATTCTCCCGTGATGACGCAGGCAAGTTCTTGGATGCTTACTATGACGCCAAGATCTTCGAGAACGATCCGTTCGCAAAGCTGGATCAGACAGGCGTTGGCAAGCTGATGGAGACAGCTCTGAAGTTAGGCAAGCCGGTCAACAGCAAGCTTCACTGCGGTATCTGCGGCGAGCACGGCGGAGATCCGTCTTCGGTAGAATTCTGCAACAAGATCGGTCTGGATTATGTATCCTGTTCACCGTTCCGCGTACCGATTGCACGCCTCGCAGCAGCGCAGGCAGCGATTGCGCAGAAATAATCAAACCGTAACCGTATGTTATACAGCGTGGCAGCTGCTGTCACGCATATATATGAGCGAGGGAAAGCATGTGCTTTCCCTCGCTTCAGATTGTAGAGCAGGTCCCGGTGAAAGCCGGGATTTTCTCTATATTTTTAGCAGCCTTTCTGGTATAATAACAATCAGAAAGGCGGTGCTTTTATGTATTATATTACTATATGTGACGACGACAAAATATATATAGATTATTTGAAAGAAATAATTCTTGAAAGCGGAGTTGACAAAGAAGAAGTTCTGTTCTATGAGTATGAATCTGGAGAAAACTTTCTGAATGATATATCAAATTTAAAAAAATGTGATTTGCTGATATTGGATATGCAGATGAAAACATTAGATGGACATGAAACAGCGCTAAAGTTTAGAAAACAATTTCCAAAGACTACACTTGTATTTTGCTCGGGGGTATGCAAGCCGACAGATGAATCGTTTAAAACGACTCCATGTCGTTATTTGTATAAAAGCTACAGTAGAAAGACCATGATTAAAGAAATGCAGGCTGTTGTGAAAGAAATGAAAGTAAAGCAAGAAATTCCATATATTGTAGGAAGTTACTATTATAACACTGTTCGTTTTAAGCCGGATGATATTATGTATATAGAAAATTTTCGGTATGGAAGTATTATACATCCATACAAGGATGCTGTGGAATATGAATTTGAGGAAAAGCATGACATTACGACAAAAAAGAAATTAGCTGAATTATTTGAGGTGTTACAACCATATGGCTTTGAGTATGCGCATGGCAGTTATATTGTTAATATGAAATATGTTATTAAAATGCCTTCGATTGGAGAAATCAAATTAAAAGATGGTACTATATTAAGTGTAGCACGTTCGAAACTAAAGACTTTTCGGTCTGCGTTTTCAGAGTGGCTCAGTTATAAATATTGATTTTGAGGTAATGTATGAAAGTAATTGATTGTGCTATTTTATTATCAAGCTGCGCAGTAGAAATATATTTAATTTATACATTTTTTAGTATATTTTTTGAGAAAAGGATATATTTTGATGATAATAAATATAGAGTGTGGGGATATAATCTGATAGCTGTTTTGCTTTTGTTTTTTTGTAATGCCATCGGAAATGGCGATATGAATTTATTTTTATTTCCACTTAGTACATGGTTTTATATTTTAATATTGTTTTATGGGAAGTTTGGAAGCAGATTATTATACTTTTTTATGGCATTTTCAATTATTTGGGGAAGTGAGTGGATTTATGCCATCATACTTGGAGTGGGGAATAATGCTTATAAGAATATGTCACAAATGCCTTTTATGGTATTGTCGCTTAAACTTTTGACATATGTGTTATTTATTGTATTAGAGCATTTAATGGGAAAACGAAAAAGAAAAATGAGCAATAAACTATTCATAAATTATTTATGCCTTCCACTTGCCAGCTTTGTTATGATGAATGTGATATTTTATTCTGATATAGATTTCTCATCGGGCACAAAAATAATGATGACAATTTGTTATATATTTATGCTTTTGGGAAATATAATTGTTTTTTATGCGTTTAATCAGTATTCTGAAGAAGTGAATAATAATTTAGAAAAACAAATTTTAATAACAAAGCAAAAAGCGGATTTAGA
>CANPZR010000129.1 GCA_947589175.1 uncultured Lachnospiraceae bacterium
CGACAATCTGGTCCTCACCCAGCGTATAATCGAGGGATTCCAGATGCGCTGCCGCCCTCACATTCTCTCCCAGATAGAACCGGTATTCCCCCGCCTCCAGCACATAGGCGGACTTCTGAATTTTGCCCAGGTCGTCAAAGGAGCTCATGTCCGCCAGCGGGAAAGAAAGCGTCAGACGCTGCGTCTGTCCCGGCTCCAGAAGCGCCGTCTTTTGGAACGCCAACAGATGTCTTGCCGCCTTGCCGAGCTTCCCC
Organism: uncultured Lachnospiraceae bacterium; assembly: GCA_947589175.1. Lineage (GTDB taxonomy): Bacteria > Bacillota > Clostridia > Lachnospirales > Lachnospiraceae > Eubacterium_F. Next base: position 255 of record CANPZR010000129.1, read on the forward strand.
TGCGGGGCGCTGCCGTACAGCTGCAGCACCTCTTTTCCCGCCATATTCCCCACATTGGTGACATCTGCCTGAATCCGGAACCGCTGCCCCGTTTCCTCCGCGGCGCACACCTTCCACTCAAAATCGGTATAGGAGAGCCCGTATCCAAAGGGATACACGACCTTCTCTGCCGCCCCCGGTATCGTTTCAAAATACCGGTAGCCCACATAGATGTCCTCCTTATAATTGACATATTTGTCATTTTCATAAAATGTCTCCGTGGACGGATAGTCGTCTAATTCCCGCGCGAACGTATCCGCCAGCCGGCCGGACGGATTTCCTCTCCCGCAGAGCAGCTCCGCAGCCGCCAGACCGCCCTCCATGCCGCCCTGCCACATGAGCAGCGCCGAAGAAATCTTCTCCGAAGACGCAAACCAGCTCGTGTCAATCACGCCGCCCACATTCAGGACGACCGCGATCCGGTCAAAATAATCCTCCACCCGCCGGATCAGCGCCTTCTCCCCGTCCGTCAGGTAAAAATCCTCCCGCTGCCTGTCCCAGCCCTCGCCGGAAAAGCGGCAAATGGCGATCAGCGCCGTATCCGTAAAGGCCCTGGCGCGGCGGCACAGCTCGTCCGGCACCTCCGGCTCCTCCGTCTTGCCCGGCTCCACGCCCGCCTCGTGCTGCTTTTTCACATTGTCGCGGTAAAAGTCCGCCAGCTCCTCCTGAATCCGAACTGCCCCCGATAGCTTTTGAAATCCCTCGTACAGATTGGTGGCGTACTCCTCGGTCACATCTCCGCTGCCGCCGCCGCCCTTTACATAGTCGAATACCGCCGTCCCGAACAAGGCGATCCTGCTGCCCTGCGGGAGCGGAAGAAGTCCGCCCTCATTTTTCAGAAGGACCATGCCCTCCTTCAGGACCTCCCTCGCCAGTTCCCGGTGTTCCTTACACGCCGTAACCCTGCCGCCGTCCGGCAAAAGGCCGATTCCCGGCTGATATAGCACGCGCTGCCATTTCCCCATAAAAAATCCTCGCTTTCTATATTATTTTCCTGTTTTCATTCCGCCGCGAACAATCTCGCGCGGAGCAAAGAGCCGCCATATGACTCTCAGACATCTGTTTTTATTATCCTTTGGTTTGGCTCATTTGTAAAGTTTTTTAGGGCGAAAAATTTTTTTAAATTATTTATTAATTTTTTTAACAAAAATCTCCCTTTTTCTTTCATCTTATGTTATAATTTATAGAATAACTTTAACAGATGGCGGGATGGAAGAATTTTCATTTCTTTCAGCGCAGGTTTGTGTCGCCGGACCGGGCGATGGAAATGGAGCAAGTGCGACAAATAGCTAGAGCGAACTTGTTCGCTCAGAAATGGGGTTTACTATGGAACAAAAAATACAACAGGAAAATCAGACGGAGGTACTGGCGGAGTGCGATTATCTGACCGGCCTGGCCAACCGCCGGGGACTGTACGACCACTACCGGGGACTCGATCCCGCCACGGTCATTCACGCCATGTATCTGGATATCGATAACTTTAAAAGGGTCAACGACGTGTACGGACACAGCATGGGCGACAAGCTCCTGATTGCCGTCAGCCAACTGATTCAGGCCCACACGCAGGGCTTTACCTCCCGCATCGGCGGCGACGAGTACGTCGTCCTGCTGGATGGCGCCCTGACGCAGCCCCAGGTGGAGCAGATTGCCAAGAACCTGTTGGGAACTCTGCAGGACATTGATTTCAGAAAGGACATTTTATCCTTAATCTCCCTCAGCATCGGCATCGTGTTCGAGCAGCCCGTGTCCCAAGCTCTGGACGACGTGCTGACCAAGTGCGACGCCGCCATGTATCAGGCGAAGCACGACGGCAAGAACCAGTACACCGTCTTTAAGTCCGACGACCGGACGCTGGAGATCAACCGGAGCATTGAGCTGGAGATGGAGGACGCCCTTGAAAACGGCGAATTTGTCGTCTATCTACAGCCCAAGGTCAACATGATCACTTCCGAACTCCGGGGCGCCGAGGCGCTCTCGCGCTGGGTTCATCCGATAGACGGCATCCGCATACCGGATGCCTATGTGCCGCTGTTCGAGAAAAATGGCTTTATCTCCCAGCTGGATCTGTATATATATGAAGAAGTGTGCCGAATCAAGTCCACATGGATCGGCGAGAAGTACGAGCACATCCCGATTTCGGTCAATATGTCCCGGCTCCACCTGTACAACAAGAACTTTCCGGAGCAGTTAGCGGACATCGCGAAAAAATATGAGATTCCTACCACGGAGCTTGAGCTGGAAATCTCGGAGAGCACCTTTTTGAAGGACAGCTCCGAGCTGATTCAAATGATCGGGCGCCTGCAGGAAAAGGGATTTATGATTTCCATTGACAACTTCGGCTCCTGCTTTTCCTCCATGAATCTGCTGAAGGACCTGACCGTGGACACCATCAAAATCGACCGGGAATTTCTCAACCTGTCCTCGTATAACTCGCGGGGAAAAACGGTTATGCGCAACGTCATCGCCATGTGCCGGGACCTGAAAATGGACGTGGTGACAGAGGGCATCGAGAACAAGGCGCAGGTGGACTTCATCACCCGCAGCGGCTGCCAGACCGGTCAGGGCTTTTATTACGCGGAGCCCCTGCCCTTAGATGAATTTATCGCCTTCGCCGACGAGTACATGCGGGACATCCTGGAGAATTATACCTTCCGGCTCAACGGCAGCCTGGAATCCGAGGACGGCAGCAAGCAGGCGTTTATGCTGGGGGACGGCCCAAGCTATACCGATGGCATTTTCTCCGACTCAAAGGCCATGCACTTCCCGGGGGGCGTCACCATGAACAACGTCCTGCGGCTCCCCACCGACTGCCTTTTAAACGACAGCTTTACGATTTCCCTGTGGATTCGCCCCCACGAGTTGCACCAGTGGGCCGCCGCCCTCTATGTCAGCTTTGAAACCGGATTCTGCGGCGTCATTCCCTATGCGTGGGAGGGGCACTCCGATTTCCGCGTGCGGGACTTCCGGCAGGCCAACGGCTGGCACGACGCCAGCGGCCAGCCCCTGAATCCCCACACCTGGTGGCACTATGTAGCGACCTATAACTCCAAGACAGAAACGTCCACCGTATTCATTGACGGCATAGTCGTCAGCATCCTGGAAAACGTGCCCGCCAACCGCTATGTAAAAGACATCGTCCTCGGCGGCGACATCTTCCAGCCGTCCTTTATCGGGGATATGTGCGAGCTGATTATTTATAACGAGCCAAAGGACTATAACTTCGTCCATGACCTCTACCACCGGTATATACGGGACGAGCGCTTCATCGGATTTGTCGTCGATCGGGAAGAAGAATAATGCAAAAATAATTCTATTTGCTTTTTCCCGGAGCATTTGGTATAATGTCCCGGGAAAGAAAAATGCGGATATGGCGGAATTGGCAGACGCGCTAGATTTAGGTTCTAGTGGGGAATCCCGTGCAGGTTCAAGTCCTGTTATCCGCACGAAGCTGTGAGAAGTGCATAGCAGAGAGTAGGCGACCGTTCGAGTTCACTCGAAAACGGGCGCATTACGCTCTGCGTATATACGGCGATAGCCGTGGGACAAGCGGCCCGCAGGGACGCTTGTATGCACTTCGACTGCACATTTGATTAGTCAAAGGCTGTGCCGTAAGGTGCAGCCTTTTCTTTATAGGGAAATCTGTATGCGATGTGCCTGCGCGCAAGAATTTAAACTTGTTTTTTTTAATATGAGATTGATATAATTAATTGTATAATATTACTTTACAAATCAGATTTACGACAGAAAACTCCAATTTACTTGGTTGATATCGTAAAAAGACTAAAAAGAAAGATGGCAAACAATATATGATAAGTGAATCTTTTGTTGAATATTGTAATAAAAATAATAATTTCTTACTACAAGAATGGGATTTTTCAAAAAACGAAAAAGAACCTAATGAGTATGGTAAAAGCAGCCAAAAAAATGTATTTGGGATTTGTAAGGAAGGTCATTCTTGGTCAGCACGCATTGCTGATCGTGTGAGGGGAAACGGTTGTCCATATTGCGCTGGCAAACGACCAATTATTGGAGTTAATGATCTTGCTACCATTAATCCTACATTAGCTAAAGAATGGAATTATAACAAAAATTCAAAAGCACCATCTGAATTTTTGCCCCATAGCAGAAAGAAGGTATGGTGGATTTGTTCCAAAGGTCACGAATGGGAAGCCACCATTGATAGTCGATCTCGTGGTAACGGATGTAAATATTGTGCTGGGCAAGCTGTGATTCCGGGCACAAATGATTTAAAAACTTTATATCCTAGATTAGCTGATGAATGGGATTATGAACTTAATTACCCACTACTTCCGACACAAATAATGTCAGGTAGCGGGAAAAAAATTTGGTGGAAATGCAAATATGGACATTCTTGGTGCATATCTCCCAATAACAGAACATCACAATATAGTAACTGCCCTATTTGTTCCGCTGAACGAGGAACCTCTTTCCCAGAACAAGCTATTTATTATTACATTAACCAACTTGTACCTGCTATAAACAGATATATTATTAATGATGTTGAAATAGATATTTTTATACCAAATTTAAATCTTGGTATAGAGTATGATGGCATATACTTTCATAATTCAAAATCATCTTCTGAACGTGAACAAAAAAAGAATATGTTTTGTAAAAATGCTGGAATACGCCTAATCCGAGTGAAGGAAACTCGTATTCCCATGAAAGAGGAAACGGATATTCTTTACCGTAAAATAGGAAAAAACTCAACATCACTAGAAACTATAATCAATCAAATTTTAGAAATTATTGCCGATTATGATATTGAAATTAATCAGATTAATGTCGATCTTAAAAAAGATGATATTACAATATACAATAAATATCTATCTTTGGAAAAAGAAAATAGCATAGCCACCCACAATCCTAACTTGTTGAAGGAATGGGACTATGAGAAAAATAAAGATATAAGTCCAACAACAATTTCATATGGATCAAAAAAGAAAGTTTGGTGGTTATGCCCATTAGGGCACAGTTATAAAGCAACCATTTCACATAGAACGACTTTAGACTCCCCAACAGCATGTCCTATATGTGCCGGACAACAAATATTATCTGGATATAATGATCTAGCGACTAAACGCCCTGATTTAATACTTGAGTGGGATTTTAAACTTAATAATGTCAATCCTAGTGAACTAAGTCCAAATAGTTCAATAAAAGCACATTGGATTTGCCCAAAAGGGCACCCATATATAGCATCTATCACGAAACGGAATCATGGTCGAAATTGTCCTGTATGTGCTGGTAAACAAATTATTGTAGGAATAAATGATTTTGCCACATTGCAACCACAATTAGCTAGTGAATGGGATTACAAAAAAAATGAATTATTGCCAACAAATTATACTGAACATTCAAATAAAAAAGTATATTGGAAATGTAAACTTTGTAAACACTCTTGGTTAGCTTCCATAAATAATCGTGTGCGAGGAAGATGCGGTTGCCCTGAATGTAAAAAGCGCTAACAAAATTAGTACAGATTATCTTGAGATGACATGAGTTGAAATATATTGAATTTATTGATTGAAATGTCGGGGTGAATAAAATGCAAGCAGTATATCCTGTTTTGTTTACAAAAACAAAAGAATGTATCTTGGTCGAGGTTCCTGATCTGGATATTTTGACCGAAGGGAAGGATATAAAAAATGCTATCGAAATGGCCCAGGACGCTATGGAGTTAATGTGCATTACATTAGAGGATCATCAAGAAAAAATTCCGTCACCTTCTGATACATTAGACGTCCAAAAAGGAACCTTTTCAAAAGATGGCGAAACTATTCTTTCCTATGTTGATATTAATTCAGATGAATACAGAAAGAAATGCCCTAAATATTCTGACAATAGATGAACCGCTTGAATATACAAAATTTGCACTCGAAAACAACTTGCAAATGTGGGTTGATGTAGAATACAGTCTTGAACTGCGGTAATTTTAATTCCCCCGAATTTTGGGGAATTAAAATTACTTCAAAATCTTTGTAGTCTGTTCTTCCAAAATGGACATCTGATGTATTGCGATTTTATTGTATTTTTATTGCGTAACCATTTTTCTATCAGGACAGGTCCGTTTGTATGCACTTCGATTCAAAAGTCACGCTGACAAGTATGGCTTTTCCTATTTACTTGCCTTTTGACCTGTTGATAAAAATTTTAGTTGAATGTATTCGGAAAGTGTGGTATAGTGTTATCAGAAAAGGAAAGCACCCACTCCAAAGTGGATGCTCCCAATCAAGACGCGTCCTTACGGACACCGCCTATCCTGTGGACCAGACAGGATAGGCATTTTTATTTTCGCTTTTTCTGTTCTCTAAAGAACTCGACGAGTTCTTTGGAGAAAGGCAAGCAACGCCACAATCAGGCTACCAAAGGCACATAACAAAGTTAATATGCCGATGAAAATCGAAATGATTTCAAAAGCTGTCATATAACGCCACCTCCCCTCTAACGTACTATGTACGTTTGTATTACCGGCAAGCCGGTTATTAAGCGTTGGGAGGCTACCTCTACGCTTCGCTCCGGTCGGCGCTAAACAAGCGTCCCCTGGACGCTTAGCGCCCTGTCATGGGTACTTTCCTATGGCTTTCGCCATGTTATCAATATACCATTTCTAACAACACATTTCAACCATTTCCTAAAATTCGTTTAATTCACTCAAAAATAAAAATATATAGAAATACTCGCTATCTTGTGTTCAACTTAAAAAGGAACTTTTTCAAAGAATGACAAAACACTAATCAGAGTGAAAAGAATACAATAATTCGCTGTTGCCCAAGCCTTTAGACGAAACCAGCTTTATCTTTATTCCTACAAACATATAATCCCCTTTAGAAGAAATGTTGGTTGAACAAACGGGAATTTACTTAACAATATGTGCTGTTATAATTGTATAACTATATGAATTGATAGTAATTTTGATATTTTCAACTTC
>CANPZR010000130.1 GCA_947589175.1 uncultured Lachnospiraceae bacterium
GGTAATCAAACATAATTATATTACCATATTATTCCCGAAAAGTATACCTTTTCCACAAGATTTTTCTGTGAACTTTCTGTTTCATCCGACAAATATCACGTCAGGCTGACAAACCCTCCGTCTACCATATTCTGCAGGGTTTTTAAAATTCCGAGCTTTCCGTGGGGCCAGGTGAGCCCGCCCTGGAAATAGACGCTGTAGGGCGGCTCGATGGGCGCGTCGGCGCTCAGCTCGATCGAGGAGCCCTGCACAAAAGCGCCCGCCGCCATGATTACGTCGCTGTGGTATCCCGGCATGGCGTAGGGTTCCGGCAGCACATAGGAATCCACCGGCGCCGCCTGCTGAATCCCCTGGCAAAAGGCGATGATCCTCTCCGGGGAGCCAAAGGCGATGGCCTGTATGATGTCGTAGCGCTCCTCGCTCCCGTTCGGGCTCGCCTCAAATCCCAGCCCCTCGTAGAGATTGGCGGCAAAAACGGCGGATTTCAGCGCGCTCGCCACCACCGTGGGCGCCAGGAAAAGCCCCTGGTAAAAGGCGCTGTTCACCTGCAGCGAAGCGCCGACCTCCTTTCCCAGTCCCGGCGCCGTCAGGCGGTAGGAGGCAAGATCCACCAGATTCTTTCTTCCCACGATGTAGCCGCCGAGGGGAGCCAGGCCGCCGCCCGGATTTTTGATGAGGGAGCCCACGCACAGATCCGCCCCTGCCTCGATGGGCTCTATTGTCTCCACAAATTCCCCGTAGCAGTTGTCTACCATGCAGATTGCGTCCGGCTTTACGCTCTTGATAAACCGGATCAGCTCTCCGATCCGCTCCACGGAAAAGGTCTTTCTCATGGCGTATCCCTTGGAGCGCTGGATGGTCACAAGCTTTGTATTCTCGTTCAGCGCCGCCCGGATGCCCTCGTAGTCGAACTGGCTGTCCGCCAGAAGATCCACCTGCCGGTAGCGGACGCCAAATTCTTTTAGGCATCCTTTTTTCTCATGTCCGTCTATGCCGATGATGCCCTCCAGCGTGTCGTAGGGCTTTCCCACCGGGGAGAGCAGCTCGTCCCCCGGCCTCAATATGCTGCTGAGGGCAATCGTCAGCGCGTGAGTCCCGCAGGTAATCTGGGAGCGCACCAGCGCGTCCTCCGCCCGAAAAATATCCGCGTACACCCGCTCTAATGTGTCCCGTCCGTCGTCGTTGTAGCCGTAGCCGGTAGAGCCCCACAGATGGCTCTCGCTGACCCGGTTCTTCTGCATGGCGCGGATCACCTTCAGCTGGTTGATCTCCGCCCGCTCGTCGATCGCCGCGAACCGGTCCTCGATGCGGGAGAGCACCTCGTTCCCGTAATCCAGCACCTCCTTTTTTATTCCAAATTCCTGATAGATTGTATTCTTGTTCATTTCTTCACTGCTCCTCTATTTTTTTACGTCGCCAGTCGGCTGATAATCATTCGTTTCCTGGCAATCACTAGTATCCTGGTAATCATAAGTTTTCTGGTGAATGCAAGTCAACTTGTGACATGGTTTATTTCTATATAACGCCTTTTTCTCTTGCAAGCTCCATGATTTTTCCCGTCATATACCCGGCAGAACAGGGGGCGTTTTCCGATGAATACAGGGCGGCGTCTTTCGATAAAGACGCGACTGCTTCGTTAGAATCCATAGCGGTCTTATCGAGAAACACCGCGTCCGGCTCCCGCCGAAACCACGTCATCTGCCGCTTGGCAAAATGCCTCGTGTCCCGTTTCAGCCGGTACACCGCCTCATCCAGCGAGCACTCCCCTTCCAGATACGCGGCGATCTCCTTGTAGCCGAGCCCCTGCATGGAAACCAGATCCCGTCCATAGCCCTCCCGCAGAAGACCCTCCACCTCTCCCACCAGGCCCGCCTCCAGCATCTGGTCCACCCGGAGGTCGATTCGCCGGTACAGCGCTTCCCGGTCCATAGTCAGCACCGCATACAAAAAACGATAGGGAGAAACCCGCTGCTTCTCCCGCTCGTTGTGAACCGAAAATAATTCCCCGGTATCGTGCAGATACTCCAGCGCCCGGATTACCCGCTTCACATTATTTTCATGAATGGCCCGCGCGGATTCAGGATCTTTTTCCCGGAGCATCTCGTGCAGAGCCGCCGCCCCCTTTTCCTCCGCGAATTTCGCAAGCTCCCGCCGGTACTCCGTATTGGTGGGCTGCTCCGTAAAATGGGTGTCGTACAGAACGGCCCGGATGTAAAATCCGGTTCCTCCTGTGAGAATCGGTATCTTGCCCCTCCCATGAATTTCCTGGATGTACTGTCGGGCCTTTTTTTGAAAAAAATACACGTTAAATTCTTCCGCCGGATCCAGCTCGTCAATCATATAATGGGGAATCCCCTGCCTCTCATCCGGCCGTATCTTAGCCGTCCCAATGTCCATTTTCCGATAGACCTGCATGGAATCCGCCGATATGATCTCGCCCTCGCAGGCTCTCGCCAGCTCCAGAGAAATCTCCGTCTTGCCTACCGCCGTGGGGCCGGTCAGAATGATGATTGGTTTTTTCACGCTGAAAATAACTCCTTTTTTCAAATATTTTTAAATATTTTCAAAATCTTTTTTGTTAAACATTTTTCAAGTATTCATCAAACGTTTTTTAATCTTTTTAATGCTTTCATGATAAAAAGCTTTTTTACTAGACAATTCTATTAAATTTCTTTTCAAATTCCCGCTTGCTCATGGCAATCGTCGTGGGGCGTCCGTGCGGGCAGTGATAGGGCTGATCCATCTGGAGCATCTGCTCGAACAGCTCCTTCGCCTCCGCGAGAGAAAGGGCGTTATTTCCCTTGACGGCGGCCTTGCACGCCATCGTGGCGCAGTGCTCCACGATCATCTCCGGCCTTCCTCCCCCCTCCTCCATAAAGCTGTCCAGAATTTCCAAAAACAGCTCCTTGGAATCCAGATTCAGAAAATCCGCCGGGACCGCCGTGATTAAATACTCCCTGTCTCCGAACTCCTCCAGGCAGTAGCCGATCTGCTCAAAAGCCTGTCTGTGGGCGTTCAGAATTTCCTGCTCCCGCCCAGAGAGGGACACCACAATCGGGGCCGCTAAATTCTGGGAGAGTCCTTCCTTGTCCGCCAGCTTTTTCATCAGCCGCTCATAGAGGACCTTCTCGTGCGCCGCATGCTGGTCGATAATCAAAAGCTCCGTCCCGTACTCTAACAGCCAGTAGGTGTCAAAGACCTGCCCGATGATGCGGAACCGGGGCTTGTCCTCGGCAATGAGTTCTTCTTTCAGAAGATTGCTCTGCTGAAAGTTCACGGGCGGATTACTACTCTGTTGAATACTCACAGGCGGGTTGCCGTTCTGCGAATGGCTGCTCTGCGGGTTGCCGCTCTGTGTATGGCTGCTCTGTGGTTCTCCGCTCTGATAGCTGTTCTCCTGCCGGACGACCGGCGTGGAAAAATGGTTATCCCGCGAAATTTCCTTCAGCGAGGGAAGGGTGTTTCCCGTTGGCGTTTCCCCGGTCGCTTGGGACAGATTTTCCCGGAGAAGCTTCATCTGGTACTCCTCCGCCTTCTGCCTCGCCTCCTCAAAGGGCTCCGGCGCCCTCTCAGTCCGCCCGGCCTGTTTTTTCTCTGGTTTGCCGTCCTCCAGCGACACCTGGGGAATCAGCGTGGCCTGATTAAGCGCCTGATGAATTGTGTCATAAAAAAGCTGATAAATCCCCTCCTGGTCCGTAAAACGGATTTCCATTTTGGTTGGATGTACGTTCACGTCGATCCGGCTGCTGGGGATGGTCAGATGCAGCACCGCAAAGGGATACCGGTGATTCATGAGAAAGCTGCTGTATGCGTCCTCAATGGCCTTGGTAATCACCGGGCTCTTGATGTAGCGGCCGTTTACAAAATAGTGAATCAGTCCCCTGGTTCCCCGTGACAGCTCCGGTTTTCCGATATAGCCGGACAGGCGGGTATCATCCTGAGCGCCCGATACCGGAATCAGCCGCTGGGTGACGTCCGTCCCGTAATTGTAGAAAATATTGGTCTTTACGTCCCCGTCTCCCGACGTCTGCAGGCGGTTCCGGCCGTCGCAGATATAAGTAAAACGGATCTCCGGGTGAGCCAGAGAATAACAGAGAACCATATCGCTGATGTAATTCCCCTCCGTCGTCTTTGTCTTTAAAAATTTTCTCCGGGCAGGGGTGTTGTAAAAAAGATTCCGCACAATAAAAGTAGTGCCGGACGGGCATCCGATCTCCTCCATGGAAATCTCCTCTCCTCCGGCAATTTCATATCTTGCCCCGGTAATCTCCGCCGACTGCCTCGTGATCAGCTCCACTTGGGCCACCGCCGCGATGCTCGCGAGCGCCTCCCCCCGAAATCCCAGGCTTCGGACGGTGAGAAGATCCTCAATAGACCGGATTTTGCTGGTGGCGTGGCGCAGAAAAGCCGTTTTGATCTCCTCCTTAGCAATGCCAATGCCATTGTCCGTGACCCGGATAAAGGAGATTCCCCCTTCTTTTATTTCTATCGTAATGGCGGTGGCCTCCGCATCGATGGCATTTTCCACTAATTCCTTCACCACCGCCACCGGGCGCTCCACCACCTCGCCGGCCGCAATCTGATTGATCGTGCCGGGATCTAATACCTGAATCATGTATACCTCATTTCTGAGCGAACAAGTTCGCTCTAGCAACTTGTCGCGAAGATATGATGGAGAAAACGTATGCAGTTTCACATCTACCACGATTTCCTCATTACCATCTCTCCTTCAGCTGATTCTGCCACTTATAGACCAGATTCATCGCGTCGATCGGAGTGACCCGCGACAGATCGATATCCCGCAATTCAAACAAAATATCATCGGTCTGATTGCCTCCCATGGCGTCAAAAATCGAGAGCTGGTTCATCGTCTTCTCCCCCTTAACCGGGGTTTCGCTCGCCGCAAGCTCCGGCTCATTTGCCACGGCGGGAACGGTTCGCTCCTTCGTGTCCTCCAGCTCATCGGCGATCTCCCTCGCCCGGACGAGCACCTCGTCCGGCACGCCCGCCAGCCTTGCCACCTGAATGCCGTAGCTGCGGTCCGCGCCGCCCTTTACGATTTTTCTCAGAAAAACAATGTCCTCCCCGTCCTCTTTTACCGCGATGCAGTAATTCTGCACGCCCGCCAATTTCCCCTCTAACTCCGTCAGCTCGTGGTAATGCGTGGCGAACAGCGTCTTGGCGCCCAGAATCTTTTTGTTAACAATGTGCTCCACCACCGCCCAGGCGATACTCAGTCCGTCAAAGGTACTGGTCCCGCGGCCGATCTCGTCCAGGACAATCAGGCTGTCCTTGGTAGCGTTGTGCAGAATATTCGCCACCTCGGTCATTTCCACCATAAAGGTACTCTGCCCGCTGGCCAGATCGTCCGATGCCCCCACGCGAGTAAAAATGCGGTCCACGAGCGAGATGTCCGCCGACTCCGCCGGGACAAACGATCCGATCTGCGCCATCAGCACGATCAGCGCCGTCTGGCGCATGTAGGTCGATTTGCCCGCCATGTTGGGTCCAGTAATAATAATGACCCGGTGGGTGTCCCCGTCCAAAAACGTGTCGTTGGGTATGAACATATTGTTCTCAATCATTTTTTCTATCACCGGATGACGTCCCTCTTTAATGCGCAGCTCGCCCTTCGTGTTAATCGTCGGCCGCACATAGTGTCCCCGCTCCGCCACATAAGCCAGGGAGGCCAGCACGTCTAACTGGGCAATCACATCCGCCGTGTTCTGAATCCGCTCCATCTGCTCAAAAATCCGGTCACGAAGCTCGCAGAACACCGCGTATTCCAGACCGAACAGCCGGTCCTCCGCCCCTAGGATTGTCTCCTCCATCTCCTTCAGTTCCGGCGTGGTGTACCGCTCGGCGTTGGTCAGCGTCTGCTTGCGGATCCAGTTGTCCGGCACCTGGCTGATGAAGGATTTCGTCACCTCCAGATAGTACCCGAACACCTTGTTGAACTTGATCCGCAGGTTCTTGATTCCGGTCTTTTCCTTTTCCTCCGCCTCTAACTGCGCCAGCCAGTCTTTTCCCTTGGTCTTGGCGTCCCGCAGCTTGTCGATTTCCGGGTGGTATCCGGTCTTGAAAATGCCTCCCTCCCGCACGGAAATCGGCGGCTCTTCCTCGATGGCGTCGTGAATCCACCCGTACACGTCCTCCAGCGGATCCAATTTATCATATAATTCTTTAAATAATTCCGACTCAAAATTCCCGCACAGAAAACGGATGTGGGGAAGCATGGACAGCGAGGACTCTAACGCGATCATGTCCCGCGGATTCACTGTCTTATAGCTGATTTTGCTGAGCAGACGCTCCAGATCGTACACCGGGTTGAGGTACTCCCGCATTTCCTCTCTGGTAATGACATTCTGGTTCAGCTCCTCAATGGCGTCGTAGCGGCGCTCAATCTGCCCCCTGTCAATCAGCGGCTGTTCCAGGTAGCTTCGCAGCTTGCGGGCTCCCATCGCCGTCTTTGTCTTGTCGAGCACCCACAAGAGCGACCCTTTTTTCTGCTTTTCCCGCAGCGTCTCCACCAGTTCCAGATTGCGCCTCGTGCTGCGGTCTAAGAGCATGTACTTCCCGGTCTGATAGGGCCTTAAGCTGGAAATGTGCGCCAGCGAGCACTTCTGCGTCTCTTCCAGATATTGCATGACACACCCGGCCGCCGTCACCCCGATGGAGTAGTCGGACAGCCCCAGCCCCTCCAGCGCCGAGACGTGAAAATGCCGGCACAGGGCTTTCACGCAGGTGTCCCTGTCAAAATACCGGGGATCTAACGCCGAAATCACGATGCCCAGTCGGTCGCTCAAATCGGCCAGATCCGCGCCGCATATGTAAAAAGCGTCGTTGCAGATAATCTCGGACGGCATAAATTTATTCACTTCATCCAACAGCTTTCCCAAGCTGTCCACCTCAGTCAGAACGTACTCGCCCGTGGTGACGTCCACCGCGGAAAGCCCGAAATCCCCCTCCAGAGAGACGATGCCCATCAGGTAATTGTTCCGGCTCTCATCCAGAGCGCTCGTAAAGCTGTTGGTTCCCGGCGTCACGATGCGGATAACTTCCCGCTTCACAAGTCCCTTGGCCAGCTTCGGGTCCTCCACCTGCTCGCAGATGGCCACCTTGTAGCCCCTTTCCACCAGACGGTTGATATATCCCTCCGCAGAATGAAATGGGACACCACACATGGGTGCCCTCTCTTTCAATCCGCAGCTCTTACC
>CANPZR010000131.1 GCA_947589175.1 uncultured Lachnospiraceae bacterium
GCGTTCATGGGCGTGCGTATGTCATGGGACATGCTATTTAAAAAGGTCGTCTTGGCGCGGTTGGCGGCGTCGGCCGCCTGCAGGGCCTGGGTCAGTTCCTGCGTCTTTTCCTCCAGCGCGCCGGTGGCCAGAGCGATTTTTTTCTTCAGCCTTTTCTGATTGCGGGTCCGCACGGCCAGCAGGGCAAGCGCAAAGAAGAGCAGCAGAAGAAAAAAGACGCCGAGCACGCTGTAGAGCGGGTTTCGGTATAAAAAGCTGACCAGGCTCATGTCCTGCTCATAGCTTGCGCCGACCTCCCGCGACACGACGGCGTCCCGCTCGGCTTCATTGAGGCTGTTCGCTCCCTTGTCCAAAAGCGAGAGCAGAGCGCTGCCGCCAGGGACATTGTTTTTCACAGCATAAGTCAGGGAGGTGTCTCCGAAGGCGACCGTGGTGAGCCGGTTGCGCGCATCCTGCCTGGCGTATGTTTCGGCCGCGTATGAGTAGAGGATAGTGGCGTCCGCCTGCCCGTCGATCACGGCCTGGACGCATTCTCCGGCAGTGTCGTAAACGACTAAAGCGTCCTCGGGATACCGGCTGGCAACCAGGGCATTGATGGCGTCCGCCCGTTTCATGACGGCTACGCGCTGAACCGTCCCGGAGAAATCATTCCGGGTCAGTTGCGCGAAATTGGTCTGGAAATAGGGCACGGTAATTTTGTAGCCTTCTTCCTCCGCCAGATAGTAATCGCCGGCAAAATCCAGCACAATATCGGCGGCTCCGGCGGTCCGAAGCTCATAGTACTCATTCCGGTCCTTAACCGGGATATATTCATAGTTCAGTCCCAGACGGCTCGCCAGCTCGTCAAAGAGGGCGGGGAGGATTCCCTTTGCCTGACCGTCCCGGAAATAGCAGTAGGGAATCCGGTCCGGGTTCATGAGGATGCGAAGCGGAACGCCGGACGCCTGGTGCTCTTTTAAAAATGTCCGCTCCGAGGCATTCATAATGACAGAACCGTCCTGATCCGTGGAATAATAGGTCTCGTGGAGAGAATCCCGCCAGTTCGGGTCGTGGAGATCCATCTCGTTGATGGCCGCGTTGATCTGCTTCATCAGGTCCGGCCGATCCTTGCGCGTGCAGATGTAAAAGGGGCTCGCGTCGAAGGACTCAAACAGCCATTCATTTTCCAGCAGGCGGAGGCTGCCCGACACCGCGCCATCGACTTCCCCCGCCTGAAGCGCGTCGGTGAGTGCGTCCTGCTCGGCGAAATATACCGGACGGTAGGTAAAATTATGTTTTTTCGCAAAATCCTCAAAATTAGCGTTTTTGGAGTTTCCCTCCAGCATCCCCACAGTGATACCGTCGTAGGTTTTGTAGTCCCCCTCGACGATGTCTTCATTTCCGGATTTTACAGTAAAAATCGTGGAGTTGACGCCGATGGACTGATCGGAGAATAAAAACTCCTTCTCCCGTTCGGGCGTCTTGGACACGGAGGTTATGACGTCAATCTTGCCCTCCCGCAGCAGATCCAGACACTCCGCGTAGGAATCGTCGTAGCCTATATATTCGTAGGACCAGCCGCCATGGATGGCCAGTCTTTGCAAAAACTCGTAGCCGTAACCGCTCCGGTGCCCGTCCTCTCCGACAATGTGATAGCCGGAAAAGGCAAAAAAGCCTGCCCGCAGCACCTTTGGCTGTTCTGTAGCAACTGCGCTAGCTGTTGTAACTGCGCTAGCTGTTGTAACTGCAACAGTTGATTTATCTGCTATAGCTGATTTTGCGGCTGCCTGCTGTGGAACGGAACAAAAACCGAAGGACGCGGCCAGCAATGCAGTCAGCAGTATAAAGTATATTTTTTTCATAAAATACTTCCTCCTATGCAAAATGGTTGGAAACCGAATAATATCCTGATAATTTATTATAATGGAAAAAGGGAATAGTTTCAAGACTACATATTTAGCCGCTTTCGGCAACTATCCAAAAATCAAGATCGATTTATGTGTATCAAAATGTGGAAATCAGTTGAAAAGACAGGAATATGTCTGGTATAATACAGAAAGGAGATTTGTGTGCAGGACAAGCGAGGCGGTCGAGGAGACGATTCGCATCTGCAGGGACCGGGATATTTTGCGGGAGTATCTGTCGGAGAGGAAAAAGGAGGTGCTTACGGACGAGGAATATGGCATCTCTGGATGTCCCTTGCAGGTAGAAAAATAAATCAGAAAAGGCATCTTGCGAGGATGCCTTTTTTGATGAAAAAATAAAGAAAAAAAGAGGAGGAAAGAAAAGCCTATGAAAAAAAGAAAAATAACTCCCAAAACACTGGAAAATTTCCGCGCGCATCTACACGGGCAGGAAAAGAGCAAAAATACGATAACAAAGTACATGGGAGACATGAAAAAGCTGCTGAACTACGCGGCGGGGCGGAGCCTGGACCGGGAGCTGGTGCTGGCGTACAAGGACTATCTGAAGAACGAAATGGACTACCAGACCACCAGCGTCAATACCTATCTTGTGGCGGCGAACCAGTTCTTTGAGTTTATGGGGTGGCACGACCTGCGGGTGAGGACGTACAAGATCCAGACGGAGACATTTATGCCGGAGAAGAAGGAGCTGACCAAGGATGAATACAAGAAGCTGGTAAAGACGGCGGCAGAGACCGGGAAAATCCGGACCGGCCTGGTCATCCAGACCATCTGCGCCACGGGCATACGGGTGGGCGAGCTGCCCTTCATCACCGTGCAGGCGCTAAAAAATGGCACGGCGTCAATCTACAACAAGGGAAAAGAGCGGAAAATCATGCTGCCCGGGGACCTGCAGAAGAGCCTGCTCTGCTATGTCCATAAAAACGGCATAAAAAGAGGCCCCGTGTTCCAGACGAAAAATGGAAAGGCGCTCGACCGGAGCTATATCTGGCGCGAGATGAAAAAACTGTGCCGGGCAGCGGGCGTCGATGCGGACAAGGTGTTCCCCCATAACCTGAGGCATCTGTTCGCCCGGACATTCTACAGATTAAATCATGATGTTGTCAGACTGGCGGATCTGATGGGGCACAGCAGCATTGAAACGACCCGGATTTACCTGAAAGAGCCGTATAACGTGTATCGGAAGCAGCTGGAAAAGATGGATCTGTGGGTGGAGATATAATAATGGCAGCGGGGAAAACTGTAAATACAGTTTTTCCCGCTGCCCCGCAGCGTAAACGCTGCGGATGGGGATATGTCCACATAATTTATATTATATGAACTCCCCCTCAGAATCAAATGAAGTATACCATACATCCGCGGCATTTGCAAGTGCTAAAATTTTCATTTTTCAGCGTTCTTTGCATCCGTCTCATTTCTGAAAAAATGTTATGGTGGTATAGGATATGTCTCTCCGCTGTCTGCATATCGGTCTGTTTTTTAAAATTTTCCGCTTGAAAGGATCTGTTTATTTAACGTTTTTCCGTACATTGCGGCCCTTTATCCTCCATAATATAAATTATGTGGACAACTGCGGGATCAGGCAGAAAGCGCGGTTTTCCGCACGGAAAGGAAGCGGGCTCATGTGGTATGTGGTGCAGGTTCTGGGCGGTGAGGACGTCGAAAGGGTGTGCGACAAGTGCAGGACCGCCATGCCGGAAGGGGTGGCGGGAGAGATTTTTGTCCCCAAGTACATCTGTCTGAAGCATTTTAAGAGGGAATGGCACGAAAAGCTTCTCCCTTTATTTCCTGACTACTTTTTTCTGGACACCGGGCAGCCGGAGGAAGTGCGGGAGCGCTTAAGGCCGCTGTCCCGCATTATGAGGCCGGTGTGCGTCGGGGAGGACTTTGTCCCCATTTATCCGGAAGAACAGCAGTTCCTGGAAGAGATGATGGATGAGCTCCACGTCATACGGAAATCGACCGGAAATCTGGTTGACGGAAAGTTTGATATTTATGAGGGGCCGCTCCGGGACGTGCAAAAACACGGCATGATCAGGAAGGTGGACCGGCACCGGAGGCTGGCCAATCTGGAAGTGCGGCTCTTGGGAGAGGCACGGCAGGTCCAGGTCGCGCTGGAAATCGTACAGAAGATCAATACGGCGGCCATCGGCGTGCCGGCGCTGGGAGGTGTGGAGCGATGAAGACAATTACAGAAGAACGCCTGGAAAATTTCAAGCTGTGGCTCCGGAATGACGTCCGGGCCAATGAGGGGACTGTAAACCAGTACATTGATAAGCTGGGCACGCTGGAAGAATTTCTGGGCGACGGGGAAATCACGAAGGAGTCCTTGGAGGCCTTCAAAAGCTGGCTGGTGGAGGACCGGCACTACAAAAAGAGCAGCGCCAACACGTTCCTCTTTGCCGTCCGGGGCTTCTGCCGGGCGATGGACTGGGAGCCGGAGGTCACGGTCACGGCGTACAGCGTGGAGCCCACGCTGTTCAATGACGGCGGGCGCTATATTTCCCGGGCCGATTATCAGAAGCTGGTGTCCACGGCGCTGTACCTGGAGGATTACCGGATGGTGATGATGATCCAGACGCTGTGCCATATGGACCTGCGCTTTTCCGAGATGGGCCTGCTGACTGTGGAGGCGGTGCGGGAAGGGAAGATTTCCATTACAAGGCGGAAGCATACCAGGGAGCTGAAGATCCCGGATTACCTGCAGGAGTCTCTGCTGGCGTATAGCAGCCAGACGGGGATAGAGGAAGGGATCCTGTTCTGCACGCCGGTGGGAAATCCCATCGACCGCTCCAACATGTGGAGAAATCTGAAACAGCTCTGTCGGCTGGCGGGCGTGGATGAGGAGCGGGTGACTCTGCAGAAACTGAAGATGCCTAGGATGCACGATTACTATCCGTTTTATCCCGTGGTGGACTGTTCGATGGAGTAGCTGAGGAAAACATCTGAGAAAGCCATCTGATGAGAAAGCCACCTGATAAAACAACTGGAGAAGACTATCTGAAAAAATTTGGGAATGATACCTGAAGCGGAGATAGAGATAGTATGCGAATCGCTGGGAGGCAGAAACGGTTATGTGGTATGTGGTACAGACGATGGCCGGGCAGGAGCAGGACTGCCTTGCCGTGTGCAGGGCTAAGATAAATCAGTCCTTATATAAGGAAATGTTCGTGCCTCTTTACATCGACAAAATGCGTTTTCAGAAGCAGTGGCATGATGTGAAAAAAGTATTGTTCCCGGGCTACTTTTTCGTGGATACGGAGAAGATCCGCGATGTGGCGGAGGAGCTGGCGCGGATCGACCGGTTCACCAAACTGCTCCGAAATGCCGAGGAAATCGCCCCCATCCGGGATGAAGAACAGAAATTTCTCCGGAGCATGATGAATGAGGCGCATGTCGTGGAGTGCTCCCAGGGGATGATCATCGGAGACCGGGTGTGCATCACGGAGGGGCCGCTGCGGAATCACTACGGGTTTATCCGGAAGGTGGACAGGCATAGGCGGGAGGCCCGGCTGGAGATTAATTTCTTCGGGAGAATGACCCCGGTGAAGGTAGGGCTGCAGATCGTCACGAAGCTGACAGAGGAGCAGTTTGAAAAGCTGAAAAAGGATACGCTGGAGATGTATTCGGAGGTGCAGTCTGCCGTAGGAACTGACAGCCAGAAAACCGTGAAGATAAAATCGGGCGTGTTTGCCGGGCTGCAGGGAATCCTTTTGTCTAAGAATGAAAAAAAAGATGAGTGGCGTGTGAGGATTGAGCTGTTTGAGCACCCCACGGAAGTGGTCTTCTCGGGAGAGGAGATTGAGAATGGATAGGAAGTTCCGAAATAAAATCGCCGCTAGGACAGCGCGTTTTGTGGAGGAATGGATATAAAATGACCCGATTCAAGGTGCTTTGCCATGTTGGAATGGCGAAGCTATGCCTTGGGGCGGGTTTTTTTTGTGGAAGATATGAATGATGCGGAGAAAGGCATACTTGGGACGTCGCTGGTCTCTGTTATCCTAATATTTTCTTTATTGATTTCAAAAAAATATGAGGAAAATTATGAATAGTTTTGATATATTTCAATTCTGGCAAACAAATGAATTTTTTGATATACAAACACGAAAAGAACTTTCTGCACTCGACCCGGGTCAGGATGTTGCTGAAATCGAGGACCGTTTCTACCGGGATTTGGAGTTCGGCACGGGCGGCCTGCGGGGGATTATGGGCGCGGGAACAAACCGAATGAACCAATATACAGTAGGAAAAGCGACAAAAGGCCTCGGAATATATCTGTTAAACACCTATGGCAAGGAAGAATGCAGAACCCGCGGCGTGATGATTGGGTACGATACGCGCAACAACAGCAGGGCTTTTGCGGACGTGACGGCGGCTGTCCTGAGCGGCATGGGCGTCCATGTCTATCTGCACAACGCCCCGCGTCCGACGCCGCAGCTCAGTTTCTCGGTCCGGTTCTTGAATGCCCTGGCGGGGGTCGTCATTACTGCCTCGCACAATCCGAAGGAATATAACGGGTACAAGGTCTACGATGAGCACGGCTGCCAGTTGGTTCCCGGTCAGGCGGAGGCGGTCACTGCCTGTGTGGATGGCATAACGGATTACCGTTCCATAAACTTTCACGGCGATGATTCGCTGATTGAGCAGATTGACGTGACGGATAACTTTGTCGCCGCGGTCCTGAAGCAGAGCCGGTATGATAACGCGGGGGCGAAGGCGGACCTTCGCGTCGTTTATACCCCGCTCCACGGCACGGGCAATATCCCGGTGCAGAAAGCGCTGCGCCTGGATGGATTTGAACAGATTGAGGCCGTGGCGGCGCAGGCCGTTCCGGACGGCGATTTTCCGACCGTTGTCTCGCCCAATCCGGAGGACCGGCGCGCCCTGGAGATGGGCATCGCGCAGGCAAAGGTGAATGATGCGGACATTGTTCTCGGCACCGATCCGGACAGTGACCGGGTGGGAATTGCGGTCCGGACGGCGGATGGTGATTATCAGCTTATGACGGGCAATCAGGTCGGCGCCCTGCTGATGGACTTCATTTTGAATCACACTGACTTGAGCAAGCATTCTCGTCCCGCTGTCGTCAAGACCGTCGTCACCTCGGAGCTGGGAGCGGAGATTGCGAAAAAGCACGGGATCACGGTTTTTTCTACCCTGACCGGCTTTAAGTTCATAGGTGAAAAAATTACTCAATTTGAACAGGCAAAACTGAATGG
>CANPZR010000132.1 GCA_947589175.1 uncultured Lachnospiraceae bacterium
CATCGCCGAGGCCTCGATCAGGTCTTCAAAGGGAAAGAGTCCGCTCTGGGTGAGAAAGCGGGAGTGGGGCATTTTCTCCACATGGAGATCGTGCCAGAAGGCGGGATCGGAAAATACCAGCATATTTTCCCCGTCCAGCTCTTTCATGTACAGCCCCTTCCGCCCGGCCAGGGGGTGGCTGGCGGGAAGCAGGAAAAGAAGATGCTCCACGCCGCATGTCCCGCAGTGCATCTGTTCATCCTCCAGCCGCTCCGGGAGAATCACGATCTGGTAGCTTCTATCGGCCAGTCCGTCAGTCAGGACTTCCATGCTCTTGATCTCGGATACGATTCGGATCTCCGGGTAGAGATCTGTGGCCCGCCGGATCATGGACAGAAGGGGCATAGGGGCGCAGGCGCCGATGGACAGGGTGTGGCCGTTCCGGTCGTTGGTGCGGATCAGCTCGACCATGGAACGGGCCTGCTCCAGAAGCTTTTCCGCCTGTCTGGCTGCCAGAACGCCGTTGTCGTTCAGCTCCAGCCTGTTTTTAGAGCGGGTAAAGAGAGAAACGCCAAAATCAGATTCCAGTTTTTGCATAGACCGCGTCAGGGTGGGCTGGGAGATGCGCAGCTCGGAGGCGGCGCCGGACAGCGTGCCATTTTTGTAAAAAACTAAGAATTGCTCCAGTTCATTCAGATCGATCATGGGGGTCTCAACTCCTTGTTTCAGTATTCATTTTCAGTATAGCACAGATGAGGGCATTTGTACAGGAATAAATCACTGCTTGACAAAATGGGGGATATTTGGTAAAGTTATTAATAAGTATGAAAGCAAGGGCTTGTACTGGTTTCGACAGGCCGGCTGAAGACGGTGAAGCTATCCGTGGACTGTGACCACGTTAAAACACAGATTTAAAATTAAACGCTGATAATAACGAATTAGCATTCGCTGCCTGAGACTCGTTCTCAGTGCGGCTGCTGCGGGGAGGAGGCCTACAGCCTGCCTGTGGTATCATCCTTTTGTAGGGAACCCGGTTTGTTAAGCTTTGCGCATTCTGGAGCATCTATGAAGCTACTGAGTCCGGAGGGTGTCCCTTCCCATCCGGATAAAGGAATATAGAAGAACGGACTATGATAGTAGAAGAACGTGGGATTCCGGTTTGGACGCGGGTTCGACTCCCGCCAGGTCCATCACAGAGAAGGGAGATCGGCGCACTGGTTGTTCTGATCTCCCTTTTATTTTTTGTTTGACAGGAAATTTTTGCGCATTGCATGCATTGTATCAAAAAGAGTATAAGACGGGAGGTTGCATTGAGGTACAAAATTAAAAAGGTAGGCATCAATAAGATATTGACGCCGTTTGCCGTGCTGCTTTTGCTGCTCTTTATCCACATGCTGCTGAATTACGACGGATTCTGCTATTTGTGCAACAGGAGCAGTTATGAGAAGCAGACGGCCACGGTGTCGAAGGCCACCACGGACAAGTTTCTGTTAGTGATTCCCATGGTGGAGCTTCAGTACAGCAGCGGAGGGCAGACTTATACGGAGAAGAAGTATTTTGTGATTCCTCCGCTTTACGGGATGTCGGACGAGCCGGGGGCGCAGCTGCCGGTGTACGTGAACAGCCTGGCGCCCGGGTACTCATTGTTTCGGATGAATTTTTTCCTTTGTCCGATCAATATTGTGATTCTTTTGCTGGAGGCGACATGCGTCTGTATGCTCATTTTCCGCATACGGAAAAAAATTAAAAACAGGAAGCTGAAAAAGAAGATGAAAAAGGGAGGTGATGACCGTGAAGACGAATAGAAGGGACTGGAAGTACTGGGTGACGTTCCCTTTCCGGCTGATTTATCATTTTCTTTCTTTTATCATATCGTTTTCCGGCGTGATCCTCAATGTGCTCCTGATTGTTCTGTTTCTGACCGGGATTGTGGGCGGGATCGTCTACGGCAGGGTGCTCCCCATGTATCAGGAAGCCTGCGAGCAGGCCTATGACAAGCTCTCCAATCTCAGCGAGAGCGATTTCCACATGCTCTCCAACACGATTATTTATGATAAAAATGGAGAAAAGATCGGCGAGATCGACAGCGGCTCGTATCAGTATGTGAAAATCGATCAGATTTCCCCGTATATTCAGGATGGTTATATCGCCCAGGAGGACAAGCGTTTCATGGAGCACGGCGGGGTGAACCTGCAGTCGCTGACCCGGGCGGGTCTGGCGCTGGTGGCCCACAACGGGGAGATCACCCAGGGCGGCAGCACGATTACCCAGCAGGTAATCAAAAATAATCTGCTGACCCAGGAGCAGACTTATTCGAGAAAGCTGACAGAGGTTCTTCTGGCGCCCGCCCTGGAGAAGAAGTTCAACAAGGCGGATATCATGGAATTTTACTGCAACAGCAATTTTTACGGCAACCGCTGTTACGGCGTGGAGACGGCCAGCAAGTTCTATTTCGGCTGCTCGGCCAAGGACGTGACGCTGGCGCAGGCGGCCATGCTGTGCGGCGTCTCCAACAATCCCAACAACTGCAATCCCATTGCCAGCATGGAGCGGGCCAAGGAAAAGCAGAAGCAGGTCCTGGACAACATGCTGGGGGAGGGCTACATCACCCAGAAGGAATACGATAAGGCTATCAAGGAAGAAATCAAGGTAGTGGGCATCGACGACAAGTCCACCTCAGAGAATTATATGGTCAGCTATGCCATTGACTGCGCGGCCAAGCAGCTGATGGCGGACGAGGGATTTCAGTTCCAGTATCTGTTCGAGGATTCCAAGGCGCAGAATGCTTATAATAAGAAATACGCGGAGGCCTACAGCGCCAAGTCCTCGGAGATCCGCGCGGGAGGATTCAGGATCTATACATCCCTGAACCAGAAGCTGCAGAAAAAGCTGCAGAAATCCGTGTCGAGCACGCTGTCTATTTTTACGGAAAAGGACAAAAAGACTAAAAAATACACGCTGCAGAGCGCGGCCATGTGCATCGACAACCGCACCCAGTATGTGGTGGCGGTAGTGGGCGGAAGAAGTAAAACGGATGAGTACAACCGGGCCTTTCTCTCCAAGAGGCAGCCGGGCTCCTCCATCAAGCCGCTGCTTGATTACGCGCCGGCCATCGACAACGGCGTTATCAACGGATCCAGTATTTACGTGGACAAAAAAGTATATTGGGATAATGATGATAAGAACAGCTACAGCCCCAAAAACGCGGGGGGCGGATACAGAGGTTCCATGACGATCCGGGAGGGACTGGCCAGGAGCCTCAACACCATCGCTTTCCAGGTCTACAAAAATACCGGCGCGCCCACAGCGCTTTCCTATCTGGAGAAGATGAAGTTTTCATCGCTTTCCTACGCGGACAATACGGCGCCCGCCGTGTCGTTAGGCGGCTTTACATACGGCGTCACCATCAACGACATGTGCCGGGGATACGCTACGATTGCCAACAGCGGCCAGATGAGTTCCCGCACCTGCCTGGTGCGGATCGAGCACGAGACGGAGGGAAATCTGTATACGGCGCCGGAGTTAGAGGACAGCGAGACGGAGATTTTTTCTTCGGACACGGCCTTTATTATGCAGGATATGCTGCAGGGTCCGCTGACCGAGGGGTACGGGACCGGGCGCTCCGGGTACAACAGCAGCCAGATTTACGCGGGAAAGACCGGAACGGCCAACAGCTACCGGGACGCCTGGTTCTGTGGATTCAGTACATACTACACCACGGCTGTGTGGATCGGATACGACACCCCCAGGACCCTTCCGGGCAATATGTCCGGCGGCAGCTATCCGCTGCGGATCTGGTCCAGCTTTATGAACAACATCCACAGCAAGCTGGAGAAGCAGAATTTCAACATACCGGAGACGATTGAGCTGCGCAAGATTTCCGGGGGCAATTATACCAATTCCTCCAAGGAGATTTCCTACAGCAGTTCTAAGTCCTACTACTCTCAGAGGCCGGGGGGATACGATTATTATTCCCAGCAGAACAACGACAAAAAGGAGCAGTGGGAAAAGGATTACAAGCTGAATCAGGCAAAAGACGCGGCAGAGAAGAAAGTCTCAGAGTTTGAGAAATATAAGATTAAAAACGCCGAAGACGCCATGAATTTTGAAAAGGCATACAATGACGTAATGAAGGTGATCGGGGAAATTCCGGACGAATACGAGCAGACTCCGTACAAGGAGCGGGCGGCCAAGAAGTACAAGTCGCTTGAAAAGGAAGCGCTGGAGAACTGGCAGACTGCCATTGAGGAGTACAAGGAGCAGCAGCAGGAAGAAGCGGAGAAGCAGATGAAGATTGACGCGGAGGACGCGGCGAATAAGGCGGAGACGACGCTGAAGAAGAACCGGATCAAGAAGGCTCAGTGGTATATTGACGAGCTGAACAGCCGCGACTATTATACGGATGTGACAAAAGAACTGATCCGGGACGGCAAAAAGGCGATCAAGCGGCTCAAAGGCTATACGGAATACGTCAATATGAAAGCGGATTTTGACACGGCGGTCGAGCGGGCCAGGGAGCTGCCTACGGAGCCGGAAGTTCCCGAAATTCCGGAAGGGCCGGCGGATAAAAAGCCGGTAGATCCGGATGATTATGAAGACGACACGCCGACAGCGGCGCCGATCGTGACGCCGTCGCTCACGCCATGACAACGCCAGGATGCTATGATAGTATGATAGTATGGCAGCGTCATGATACCATGGAAACTCCATGATATTTTATGACGCGGTGAGAAGAAGGAGAGACGGGACATGAGGAGAAATGATTCTGTCCGGGCGATAAAGGGCGTGGGGGAAAAGGCGGAACAATGCTTTGGCAAATTGAACATTGAAACTGTGGGAGACCTGCTGGAACACTATCCGAGAGGATATGATGAGTGGAAACCGATCCAGCAGGTTTCCTCTGTCTCTGAGGGGGAGACGGCCGCTCTGGAGGGGGTGTTCGCCTCCCGGCCGACGCTCAAAAATTTCGGCAGGCTGAAGGTGCTCTCGGCGGATCTGCAGGACGCGTCGGGGGCGATTCTGGTCACCTGGTACAATATGCCGTTTCTGAGGAGCCAGCTGAAAATGGGAATCCGCTATATTCTCCGAGGAAAGGTGGGGAAAAAGCGGGGGAGGCTCGTGGTCGAGCAGCCGAAGATTTACAAAAAAGAAGAATTTTACAGGCAGGTGGGGAAGCTGAGACCCATTTATCCGCTGACGGCGGGCCTCACCAACAACATGGTCATCAAGGCGATGGAGGCCGCCCTGAAGGAGACGGAGGGACTGAATGAGTATCTGCCGTCCCCGCTGCGGAAGAGGCAGGGACTTGTGGAGTACAAAAAGGCGCTCCGGCAGATTCATTTTCCCGCCGACAAGGAGGAGCTCAGACAGGGGAGAAAAAGGCTGGTTTTTGACGAGCTGTTTCTCTACCAGCTGGCTCTCTCTTACATCCGCAAGAGGGGAAGGGAGCCATCCTCTCATAAAATGGAGGCTCGAGAGGAGATCGGGCAGTTCGTGGAGGGGCTTCCCTTCGCGCTGACCAACGCCCAGAAAAGGGTGTTTGGGGAGATTGAGAAAGACCTCACCGACGGATTTGTCATGAACCGTCTGGTGCAGGGAGACGTGGGGTCGGGAAAGACGGTCGTGGCGGTGATGGCTCTCTATCTGGCGGCGCTCAACGGCGGGCAGGGGGCTTTTATGGCGCCCACGGAGGTACTGGCCTCCCAGCACTACAAGAGCCTGTGCGGGATGTTCGCGGACAGGGGCGTCCGGGTGGGACTGCTCACGGGCTCCCTCACGGCAAAGCAGAAGCGGGAGGCAAAGGAAAAGATCGCGCTCGGGGTGTGGGACGTCGTGGTGGGCACCCACGCGATTTTGCAGGACAATGTGGTATTTGCCAATCTGGCGTTAGTGATTACCGACGAGCAGCACCGCTTTGGGGTGAAGCAGCGGGAGGAGCTGTTCGAAAAGGGGCGGGAGCCCCATGTGCTGGCTATGAGCGCCACGCCTATCCCTCGGACCCTGGCTCTCGTGCTGTACGGGGATATGGATCTGTCGGTGATGGACGAGCAGCCGGCGGACCGGCTGCCCATTAAGAATTGCGTGGTAAATACCGATTACCGGCCCAACGCCTATGGATTTATGAAAAAACAGATCGACGCGGGACACCAGGTCTATATCATCTGTCCCATGGTGGAGGAGTCGGAGGAGAGCGAGTTGGAGAGCGTGTCGATTTATACGGAGCAGCTGCGGGAAATTTTTCCGCCGGAGATAAAGGTGGATTCTCTTCACGGGAAAATGCGTCCCAGGGACAAGGAGGACGTCATGGAGAGATTTTCCCGTGGGGAGACGGATATTCTTGTTTCAACCACGGTAATCGAGGTGGGAATCGACGTGCCCAACGCCACGGTGATGATGATCGAGAACGCGGAGCGATTTGGCCTGGCCCAGCTCCACCAGCTGCGGGGCCGGGTGGGACGGGGGGACGCCCAGTCCTACTGCATCCTCATGACGGGGCAGCCCTCGAAGGATTCTATGGAGAGGCTCTCGGTGCTGGCGGGCTCCAACGACGGATTTTACATCGCCAAAGAGGATCTGAAGCTGCGGGGGCAGGGGGATCTGTTCGGCGTGCGCCAGAGCGGGGAAGAGCTGTTTGCCCTGGCGGATATTTTCGAGGACGCCGAGATACTGACCCAGGCGGCGAAGGAGGCGGAGGCGTTTGCCGAGGAGGATATCCGGCTTCTCTGCTCCAAAAATAAGCGCTTGAAGGAGCGGGTCGAGCGATATCTGGGGCAGGTGACCTTGTAGGAAAAATTTTGTACCAAAAAAATTTTATACTAAAAAATTTTGTACCAAAAAAATTTTGTGCCAAAAAATTTTATACTAAAAAAATTTAGTAACAAAAAAATTGCTACTAAATTTAAAAAAGTAAAAAGTCGGCTCGCTGGCAGGTAAAAGGCTCTTGAAAAAATGCGGTTCATCATATACAATAGTAAAGGTGAAGGACAAGGCGAAGGAGGGAGCGCTGTGAGAGTCATAGCGGGCAAGGCCAGGCGGCTGCCTCTGGCAGCGCCGTC
>CANPZR010000133.1 GCA_947589175.1 uncultured Lachnospiraceae bacterium
CGGAATCGGCATTGACATCACCGAGGTGGGGAATTTCTCCATCGGCGCTCTGGAGATGTCCGATGTAGACCTGGCTACCGAGTTCACGGACATGATCACGACGCAGCGTGGCTTCCAGGCCAACTCCCGCGTGATCACCACCTCCGACTCCATGCTGGAGGAACTGGTAAATCTGAAACGATAAGTAAACAATCTGCTTAGGGGGCGGATTCCTGCCGGTAAGGCGGGGGAGTCCACACCGGGCAGTTATGCAATGGCAGGGTGACTGGCGACAGTCACCCTTTTGCCTGTTCACAGGGCTGCGCTTAAAGCGGCGGGCATATGGTAATTATAGGAAGGAGACGCGTATGATCGACGTGACAAGAATGAACGGAACGGTGCTTACAATCAACTCGAGACTGATCGAATCGATCGAGGAGACGCCGGACACAGTCATCACTTTGACAAATGAAAAAAAATTTATTGTAAAAGAAAGTAGACAAGAGATAAAAAATTTAGTAAAATTATATGAGAGAGAAATCTTGAACTAAAGTTAAGGTGGTGTGATCGTGGATTTAGCAACTATAATCGGCCTTCTTGGCTGCGCGGGAGCCATTGTGTTCGGTATCGTGTCTGGCGATCAGGGAGTTGCCGCCCTGGGGAATTTCTGGGACCCGCCCTCATTCCTGGTTACGGTCTTAGGTTCCTTTATGTGTATGGTGACGATGTCGGAGAGTCTGGGAGACTTCGTGGCTTCCGTGAAGTCCTTTCTTCTGACGATTAAGGTCCCCGCCAACGACGAGGCCAATATTATACATAAAATTATCGACCTTGCCAACGTGGCGAGAAAGGAAGGCCTTCTGCAGCTCGAGGAAGCGGCGGGAGACGTGGACGACGAGTTTTTGAAAAAGGGAATCATGCTGATTGTGGACGGCACCGACCAGGAGCTGGTATCGAGCATTTTGGAGACGGAGCTCGACTGCATCGAGCAGAGGCATAATAAGAGAATCGGATTCTGGGACAGCCTGGCGGGCATGGGCCCTGCCTGGGGAATGATCGGTACCCTGATCGGACTGATCAACATGCTGAAGCTCCTCGACGACCCGAGCTCCATCGGACCGAACATGGCGGTGGCGTTGATTACCACGATGTACGGTTCCATGCTTGCAAACTGGCTGGCGATTCCGATCGCGACCAAGCTGCGCGCCAACAACCGCAAGGAGATTGCCGTGAAGGAAGTTATCTGCGAGGGCATCCTGTCCATACAGGCGGGCGAGAACCCGCGCGTGATCGAGGAGAAGCTGAAGTCGTTCCTGGCGCCGGGCCAGAGAAACAGCGTGTTTAACAATGACAACGGCGGGGATCAAGGTGGTGACGCTTAATGGCCCGTAAGAAACGAGAAGAATCAGCGCCGGATACCGGCGGATGG
This sequence comes from uncultured Lachnospiraceae bacterium, assembly GCA_947589175.1. GTDB lineage: Bacteria > Bacillota > Clostridia > Lachnospirales > Lachnospiraceae > Eubacterium_F. Next base: position 1,409 of record CANPZR010000133.1, read on the forward strand.
ATCAACACATTTGCGGATCTGATGAACCTTCTGCTCTGCTTTTTCGTGCTGTTGTTCTCCATGTCCACGGTAGACGCGGACAAATACGAGCAGTTGGTCACGTCCATGACGGAGAGCATCAATATCTTTGACAGCGGCGGGAGCACGATCGGCGAGGGTCCCATGGTCACGGTCGGCACGGATCAGGTGGTGAACATTTCCCAGTATTTCAGTCAGTTCGACACCTCCGGCGAGAGCGACTCGGATCAGACCGAGGAGCCGCAGGAGAGCGCTTCGCCCAATGAAAATGAGGAGGAAACGCTGGACGACCTGGAGGAGAAGATGGCTGCCGAGCGAAAGGACAAGGCAGAGGAGATATACACCGACGTGGTGAACCGGGCGGAAAAGGGAGACGTGAGAGACGATCTGGCGGTCAACCTGGATAAGAACTACCAGTATGTGCAGATTTCCCTGAGCGGCGGTATTCTGTTTGACTCTGGCGCCGCGGAGATCAAGGCATCGACGATTCCGATTTTGAGCAAGCTGGGCGATATTTTAAAGATATATGACAGCCATATGATTGAGATCGAGGGGCACACGGATAATGTAAAGATATCCGGGGGACCGTACAGGGACAATATGTACCTGTCCAGCGCCCGCGCCCTGGCGGTGTACGAGTATCTGGTGAATACGAAAAAGATGGACGCTAAGACGATGAAGGCCGCGGGACGGGGCGAGTACGATAATGTCGCGTCCAACGCGACGGCCAAAGGCAGAGCGAAGAATCGCCGTGTGGAGATTAAAATATATACGGACGACCAAGGAGGGACAAAATGAAAAAGAATATATTGACAATCGTGATTATGGCAGTATCACTGATCAATCTGGTATTGTCAGCGGTACTTGTATTTTCAGTCATGCCGGCCATGAATAAGACCAGCAATCTGGTTGACAAGGTGGCGTCGATTATCGATCTGGAGATCGAGCCTCAGGATAGCGAGGAGGATCAGTACTCCATTACGGATCTGAAGATATATGAGATCGTGATGGAAAATTCTCTCAAGATCAACCTCCAGAAAGATCCGGGAGACACCGCGGCACACTATGTGGTGTTAGACGGCATTACCGTGTCGTTCAATCCCGATGCGGAGGACTATGACGAGATCAACACTTCCGTTCAGGAAGCGGATATTTATATACGCGATATTGTAAAGGACTGCATCAGCCAGTACACGGCCACGACTATTACGGAGTCCGCCGTGAGACAGGACGCCGTCAAGAAGATTCAGGAGAGATACAACACCAAATCCATCGTGGATATTTCACTCCCTGGATTCCTTGTTGCATAGTGGCACCAAATATGTTATGATAAAACATAGGGTTTTTATCGTGCCGGGGATCCGCGGAGGCGGAGCCCGCTAAAATCGGTATGATGGGGTAGGTCAGTTGCGAGGTGAGGATGTATGAGTGACGTACTGTCACAAAATGAGATAGATAATCTTTTATCGGCTCTCAGCAGCGGTGAATTCGATCCGCTGGAAAACGAGATTACCGATGAGCGCCAGATCAAGGATTATGATTTTGCGAGACCGTCCAAGTTCTCCAAAGAGCATCTGAGGACGCTGGTATTCATATTTGAGCACTACGCCAGGCTTCTATCTACCAATCTTCCGGTATATCTCCGGAAGAACGTGCAGGTCGAGGTGATGCACTCTGAGGCGGCTACATATCAGGAGTTTTCCAACTCTCTGTCCAATCCCGTGCTCTTAGGCGTGGTGAACTTCGCACCCTTAGAGGGCAATATCATCGTGGAGATGGCGACGGGGCTTGGATTTGCCATCGTGGACCGGATGCTCGGGGGAGAGGGACAGCCCATTGAAAAGACCCGTGAGTTCACGGAGATTGAGCTGAGCATCATAGAGCGCATTATGGTCATATGTACCAATCTCATGATCGAGCCGTGGCAGAGCGTTCAGCAGCTGGAGCCGATGTTAGAGAGAATAGAGACAAATTCCCAGTTTGCCCAGTTTGTCACTCCCAACGAGATGACTTCCATTATTACCATGAGTATCCGGATGGGCGACGTCGAGGGACTGATGAACATATGTATACCCTTTGCCGTGCTGGAGCCGGTGATTGACAAGGTCAACACCAAGTACTGGTATTCCACCAACACGGTCAAGGACGATGGAAGATACAGACAGGTTCTGGAGGATTCGATTCAGAAGGCGCGGATTCCGGTCCGGGCCATTATGGGAAAGAGCGCTATATCGGTCAACGACTTCATCCACCTGCAGCCGGGCGACATCATCAAGGTCAACACCAGGCTGGAGGACGAGCTGGATGTATACGTTGGGAATATTAAGAAATTTTCTGCGATTCCGGGTGCCTACGAGGACTCTTACGCAGTGAAAATAAAATCAATTTACAGAGAGGAGTAGTACAATGGACGGAATGTTGTCGCAGGAAGAGATCAATGCGTTGTTGGGCAGCATGGAAGCGGAAGAGCAGTCTGAAGACAAGAGAAAAGCCCCGGTGTCCGCTGTGGTAGATGAGTCCGATATGCTGACTCCGGAAGAAACCGACGCATTGGGGGAGATTGCCAACATCAGTATGGGTACGGCAGCCACCACTCTTTCGATTCTGGTAAATAACCGGGTGGATATCACGACGCCTACTGTAACCTATACGACGATAGACGCACTGGCGCAGCAGTTTGAGACGCCCTGCGTGTTTATTTATATCTCATACAGAGCGGGTCTGGAAGGAAAGAATATCCTTATCCTGAGAGAGGATGACGTCAAGATCATTACGGATCTCATGATGGGAGGAGACGGGACCAACACCGATACGGAGTTAGGCGATCTTCATCTGAGCGCCATCTGCGAGGCCATGAATCAGATGATGGGTTCGGCCGCCACTTCCATGTCCTCTATGATCAATGAAATGGTGGACATCAGCCCGCCGACCGCTAACCGCGTGGATTTCGGCGAGGCTCTGAATGATGAGCTGGCCGCTATGAACGGACAGACGTTTGTGCAGGTCTCCTTCCGAATGGTAATCGGAGATCTGGTAGACAGCGAGATCATGCAGCTGTATCCGGTAGATTTCGCAAGGAGAATCTACCATCAATTTATGGGCGTCACGATGGGCACAGATACCGGAAGCGCGGAAGCCGCGCCAGCCCCGGCACCGACCCCGGCTCCGGCCAGTCCGGAACCTGCTCCGGCACAGCCGCAGCCGCAGCCGATGCAGCAGGCGCCGCCGATGGGTATGCAGCAACAACCGATGGCAGGTATGCAGCAGCCGATGTATGCGATGCCGCCTCAGGATATAAATATACAGCCGGCTCAGTTCCAGAGCTTTATGCCGACGCCGAACCTTACGGGTATCGCGCCGGAGAACATCGATCTGATCATGGATGTTCCCCTGGAGGTTACGGTAGAGCTGGGACGGACCAGCAAGTCCATCAAGGAGATTCTGGATTTTTCGCCGGGAACGATTATCGAGCTGGATAAGCTGGCCGGCGAGCCGATTGACGTACTGGTGAACGGCAAGTTTGTCGCCAAGGGCGAGGTTGTTGTCATTGAGGAAAGTTTTGGTATACGTGTTACCGAGATTATTAAAGAATAGTAAATGGAGGAGAACGGAGAATGGCAAAAAGTGTTTTGATCTGTGATGATGCAGCATTTATGAGGGTTATGATCAAGGATATCCTGACAAAAAACGGTTATGAAGTTGCCGGTGAAGCGGAAAATGGTCTGAAAGCAGTTGAGAAATACAACGAGACCAAGCCGGATCTTGTCATGATGGATATTACGATGCCGGAGATGGATGGAATCCAGGCGCTGAAAAAGATTAAGGAGACAGATGCTTCTGCTTGTGTAATCATGTGCTCCGCCATGGGACAGCAGGCTATGGTTATCGAGTCGATTCAGTCCGGCGCGAAGGACTTTATTGTAAAGCCTTTCCAGGCAGATCGTGTATTGGAAGCGGTTAAGAAAGCGGTCGGCTGATCATGCTGGAGAATGTCCTTCAACTGCTTGCCGTACTGATTATCTTTATCCTGGTTCTGGTCGCTACTTACTATGCGACCAAGTGGGTCGCGAAGAAAAGCGGCATGCAGGGACAGTCCCGCAATATCCGGGTGATCGAGACCTTTAAGATCGCCCCTAATAAGTATATCCAGATCATCCAGCTGGGGAGCAGGTATTATTCGATTGGCGTGACCGCGAACAATATTACCTTTCTCGCGGAGCTGGATGAGGATCAGCTGGATTTGAGCGCTGGAGACAGAATCGGACCGCAGGTATCCTTTAAGGAGATGTTGGGACGATTTACCAGAGCAGACAAGCCCGGCGGAAAAGAAAAATAGAAAAGGTTGGTATTTATGAAGACACAGAAGAACTTGAGTCAGAGGTTATTTCGATACAGTTTTCTGCTGGTTCTGATAAGCATATTAACCTTTTTTTGTAGTGCAAAGGTTTATGCGGCCCCGGATTCCAACGCCAACGTAGACATGATTGAGGGCAGTACGGACGCCGAGGTGCAGGATCCGGATTCACCGGAGGATTTTGAACTGAATATCACGTCCAATGCGGGGAGCTCCAGTTTGTCCGCCAACACGAAGATTATCCTTCTGCTGACGGTCTTATCCTTGGCGCCCTTTCTTGTCATTATGGTGACGTCCTTTACCAGGATCATCGTAGTGCTCCATTTCCTGCGCTCCGCTCTGGGAACCCAGACAACGCCGCCCAACCAGGTTCTGATCGGGCTGGCGCTGTTTTTGACGTTATTTATTATGACGCCGGTCATGACCCAGATCAACACGGACTGCATCCAGCCCTTTGACCGGGGGGAGATCACGGAGGAGGAGGCGCTGAACGCCGGGCTCAAGCCCCTTCGGACGTTTATGTTCGAGCAGACCAACCGGAAGGATATCCGGCTTTTCTTAGAGATTCAGGACGGGGACGGCGACACGGATGTGACGGTAGACGATGAGGATCAGATTCCCACCACGGTACTGATCCCCGCTTTTATGATCAGCGAGCTGAGAACGGCGTTTATCATAGGGTTTGTGATTTATCTGCCGTTCATTGTCATAGATATGGTGGTGGCGTCCACTCTGATGTCCATGGGTATGATGATGCTGCCGCCCACGACGATTTCCATGCCGTTTAAGATTCTCCTGTTCGTGCTGGCGGACGGGTGGAACCTGGTAGTGGGACAGTTAGTCAGTACATTTTACTGATAGAATTTTACGGATAAAAGGAGGCGAGGATCGGGATGACACAAGACGTTGTAATGGATATAGCGACGGAGATGATATGGACCATCATCCGCTGCGCTGCGCCTCTTTTGCTGGTCTCCCTGATCGTGGGACTGGTGATCAGCATTTTCCAGACGGTCACGTCCATACAGGAGCAG
>CANPZR010000134.1 GCA_947589175.1 uncultured Lachnospiraceae bacterium
TTTTTCAATGATAAACTTGCCATTTTTATTCCTCCTAAATTTTTTTGTAACATCTGAAATATATAATACACTATTTTGTTAAAAAACACTATATTCAATTTTCATAAATTATTCCCTTAACTTTTGTGAAAATTGACTAAAAAATGACTCATTTTTCTTCAAACCCCTCCCCCATCACCTCTCTGGCGTCAGAAATGACCACAAACGCCCCCCTGTCCTGCTCCCGGACCAGGCGCAGCACCTGCACGGATTCCTTCCGGGACACTGCGCAGATCAGCACCTTCTTATCCCGGCCGGAATACATCCCCCGCCCGTCAAGGGACGTCACCCCTCTTCCGATTTCTTCCATAATGGCGTCTGCGATCCGTCCCGGGCAGTCTGAGATAATATACAAAAATTTGGCAAATTTCAGGCCCTCGATCAGACGGTCCATTACCTTTGACGTAATAAATACGGCCACAATGGAATACAGGCCGATTCGGATTCCGAATACGGCCATGCCCAGGATCACGATAACGCCATCCAGTATCCCAAGCAGGGCAGGATATTTATAGGAAGGAAGAAAATACTGCAAAATCACTGCCATCAGATCGGTGCCGCCCGTGGAGGCGCCCCGGCCGAACACCAGCCCCAGGCCGACTCCGTTGAGCGCCCCTCCTAAGAGCGCCGCCATCAGATAGTCTCCATAGTCCCGGGAGGCCGCGGGAAGAACCGCCAAAAACAGCGAGAGGCACAGCGTGGCGAAAACCGTCTTTCTTACATACTCCCTCCCCCATAGCCGGCCGGCAATCAAAAAAAGGGGAATGTTGAGCACAAGCGTTACCGCCCACAGCGGAACCGGGATAAAGGCCCGCAGCAGGATGCCCGCCCCCGAAAATCCCCCGGTCACCATGGACATGGGCTCGTAGATCAGATTAATCCCCAGAGCCATAAGAAAAGTGCCTGCGGCAATCACGCCATAGGCACTGGCTTCATTTCTCCCGTTCCCTCTCATTTCCATTTCCCCGCAATTTCTTTTTTATATTATAATTGACCATTTTGCGGTTGAATATGCGTTTTCTGAAAAAGTGGGAATTGGGTATTTTCATAAAAAATTTATAAACAGCCCCCAGATGAATCCGGTTGATCCAGCCGGGCACATGGACGTTGTCCCGCATGATCAGCGGCAGAATGCTCCCCAGCACCAGGCATATCCTGGCGTTGATCTTTCCTTTATTGTTCTGCAGCCATTCCTCCTGACTGGTACTGTCCATAGACAAAAGAATAACGTCCGGCAGTTTTGTGTTGATATCGTTGATGAGCGCCTCCTCTGCCACGCCTCCGTCCGCTACATAGACTCCCAGCACGCTCTCTTTGGGAAAATGCCTGGACATGTAATGATAAACGCTTTTCGCCTCCTTTTCATTCCGCAGCACCAGATAGCAGGTCTTGTTCCCCAGGCTCAGAAGCTCCGTCATTCCACGGAGACTCTTGTAGTCCACTACCATGCCCGCCGTCTCTAATACCTCCACATGATGGGCGGAGAGAATGGTCCGCTCCCCCGGCAGCACCAGATCGGCCTGGGCGAGCACCTGCTTTACCAGTTCATTTTCATCGTACATGTCAATGTAGTCCAGAGAGATGACATGAATCACATTCAGCACATCGCCGGCCAGATAATCCGCCACTTCGGCCTGAAGGTTCTCCTGAGTCATCAGATCCAGTTCCAGATCCATAATGCGCACTCTGGTTCCCATACACCTCTCCTCCTTTCACAAATCCCGAACTGCTTCTACAGGGCGTCGTCCGTTCCGAGCACAATCTCGATATCCGCTCCGTTTGTCAGCGCCGACGATGCCTTTTCCCGCCTCGCGTTCTTGAAATAGGACGTCAGATTTTTCCCCCATTTTTTCTTTTTCACATAAATGACGGTCTGAGTCCGCTTTTCTCCTATATAATTGCCTACACCGACCACATTGAACCCGTCCGCCAGCAATTTTTGCTGATAGGCGGAAGCCAGGCCGTTGATCCCCGTGGCATTGGTAATCTGAATCCTCCGGTCCGCCGAGGCGGACGCGCCTTCCCGGTTCGCAAGAGCCCCCCTCGACGCCTTCTGGGGCGATGTATACGCCTGGGATTCCCATATATTATTGACCAGTTTCCGGCTTTTTTTACTGTCCAGCGCAAAATACCCGTCCGCCTGCGATCCATATACGCTGTCCGTTCGGATATACTCCCGGTTCACCTGGCGCAGCGCGTCGGCGTAATGGCTTTTCTGGGACAGCGTGGTATCGCTGACCAGATCGTCCCATATATCCCCGATCAGATCTTTCATCTCCCTCTCCGACCGGCAGGCCGCCGCCCGGTCTAACAGGCTGTCGCTGGGGGCATAAATCTTCTCCGACTTCGACCGGATCTGGAAATACTCGTCAAACTTGTCCGAGGGCAGCGCCGTAAAATAGCCGATGTCCACGGGAAACTCCTCCTGGAGTATCAAAATGCCATACTCATAGGCCACATCCCCGGAAAAGTAGGAATTGATATCCGCCATGCTGGCCAGCTGAGGAAGCTGACCGCTGACCTTGATCAATTCCGCGTACGTGGACGGCGAAATAGAAATCCGCGTATCGGCCGGTATGGTAATATAATTCATATTTTTAGTGGTCGCATCAAACAGCTCCAGCACCATCGCCTGTATCTTGCCGGTCGTTTCATCGTAGCTGTAGATGAGGTTACTGGACTCATTGCCCGTGTTCACCGTTATCACATGCGTATACGCGGTACTCCGCTCCGTCCGGGCCGTCTGCCTGTAATACAGCATCGTGAGATAATAGCTCAGCACTCCCGCCGCTACAAGCAGAATCAGCGCGCCCAGCGTCTTAAAAAAGGAACCCGCTATAATGCGTGCCACGCTCTTTTTCTTCATCTACTTCCTCCGTCCTAAAAAATTTTTGCGGACATATATGTTAATTATAACAGATGGTTCCATAATATACAAGTTTTTTAAATGAACTTGACATATTTATGACACAATCTTTTTTTACCTATATTAATATTGTACGCAATACTTTTGTTTTTGAAAAACAGTGATTGGTGAGAAAAAGGAGAAAGAATCATGAAAAAGAACGCGATTATCACCGGCGCGTCCGGCGGAATCGGAACAGCCATCGCGGAGGCGATGGCAAAAAAGAAATACAATCTGGTATTAATAGGAAACAATTCGCTCGACGCCCTGGAGAAAACAGCGGCCGCCTGCCGGAATCTGCCGGAACCGCCGGATTTTGTGCATACCTTATCGGGAGATCTCGGAGACGGTCCCCGCGCTTCCTCCCTGATAGAAAAAGCCGTCGGGCTGCTGAGCCACGTGGATCTTTTGGTCAACTGCGCCGGCGTAAGCTATATCGGGCTCTTGACGGATATGTCGGACAGGGAGTGGAATACTGTTATACAGACCAACCTTTCTTCTGTATTCTACTGTTGTCGTTCTGTCCTGCCGGACATGATTCGCAGAAAAGAGGGGCGTATCTTGAACATCTCGTCGGTCTGGGGCGAGACCGGGGCCTCCTGCGAAGCAGCCTACTCCGCCTCCAAGGGCGGGCTCAACGCGCTGACAAAGGCGCTGGCAAAGGAAGTTGCTCCCAGCGGCATCGCCGTCAACGCCCTGGCGTGCGGCATGATCGACACCCCGATGAACCGCTGTTTTTCGGAAGAAGAAATAAAAGAAATCTGCGAGGAAATTCCCGCCGGGCGCATGGGCACGACCGAGGAAGCGGCCCAGATGGCCCTGCTTCTCTCTGAGGCGCCGCTCTATCTCACCGGCCAGGTCATCACCATGGACGGCGGCTGGACGTAACACTATCGCAACTGGTCACTTGGCCTATCCCGGCACAGCAAACGACACGATAGACAGCAAGTGGACATAAGGTTCACCGGACAATCGTCCCGCCTCCCAGAACGTAGCCGTCCTCGTACAGAACCACCGCCTGTCCCGGCGTCACGGCCCGCACCGGTTCCGGAAACTCCAGTTCCAAGCTGTCATCGCCCACGTCCGCAATCACAGCCGGAGCTCCCCTGTGGTTATAGCGGATCTGCGCCGTCACCTGCTGTCCCTTTTCAAAGTGGTCCGCCCCCATATGATTGATTTTTTCCGCCCTCAGCCGTCGGGAAAATACATCCCCGCCGCTGCCCAGAACTACCTCATTGCTCTCCGGCCGGATTTCTACCACGAAAACCGGCTCTCCCAGAGCGATTCCCAGTCCTTTTCTCTGACCGATCGTGTAGCAGCTGATTCCCTTGTGCCTTCCCAAGACATTTCCGTCCCTGTCCACAAAATTCCCGGGGCGCTCCATTTCTCCCGTCTCCCGCTCCAAAAAGGCGGCGTAATCCCCATCGGGCACAAAACAGATTTCCTGGCTGTCCGGCTTGTCCGCCACTGGAAGTCCCGCTTCCTCCGCGATTTCCCTGATTCTACTCTTATCGTACTCCCCTGTCGGGAACAGCGTGTGCGCCAGCTGCTCCTGAGTGAGATTATACAGGGCGTAGGTCTGATCCTTCCCCGTGGCCAGAGAGCGCCGCAGCGTATATCGTCCGTTGTCCAGACGACAGATTCTCGCGTAGTGGCCGGTCGCGATATAATCCGCTCCGAGCGCCAGGCTCTTTCGCAGCAGCGATTCCCACTTCACATACCGGTTGCAGGCAATACAGGGATTGGGAGTCTTTCCCGAACGGTACTCCCTGACGAAATAATCGATGACATGTTCTTGAAATTCATCCCGGAAATTCATGACATAATAGGGTATATCCAGCCTGCGGGCCACCCGTCTGGCGTCCTCCACGGCGTCCAGGCCGCAGCAGCCGCCTTCTTTTTCCAGCGCGCACGCGTCCTTTTCCTGCCAGATCTGCATGGTCACGCCGATGACATTGTACCCCTTATTTTTTAAAAGGCAGGCAGCCACGGAGGAATCCACTCCTCCGGACATGCCTACCACTACAGTCTTACTCTTCATCATTGATATCTGCTTTGGGCTTCTCCAGTCCCTCTATGGTGATGCCGTGCTTTTCCGCGTAATCCCACAGGGCCGCGTGAATCGCTTCCTCCGCTAACAGCGAACAGTGTACCTTGACGGGAGGCAGCCCGTCAAGCGCTTCCATGACCGCCTTGTTGGTCACCTGAAGGGCCTCGTAAATGGTCTTTCCCTTGACAAGCTCCGTGGCCATGCTGCTGGTCGCGACGGCCGCGCCGCATCCGAACGTCTTGAACTTGCACTCCTTTATGATCTTGGTGTCCTCGTCGATATCCAGATACATCCTCATGATATCGCCGCATTTGGCGTTGCCCACCGTGCCCACGCCGCTGGGGTTCTCGATCTCGCCCACATTTCTCGGATTGGAGAAATGATCCATTACCTTTTCGCTATACATCACTGATTCTCCTTTACAAAATCTTCATAGAGCGGCGACATGCTGCGCAGTCTCTCCACGATTGCCTTTAAGTTGTCCACCACATAGTCCGCGTCTTCCTTTGTAGTCTCCTCCGACAGGGTGAGCCGCAGCGATCCATGGGCGATCTCATGGACCAGGCCGATGGCCAAAAGCACATGGGAGGGGTCCAAAGACCCGGATGTGCAGGCGGAGCCGCTGGAGGCACAGATGCCCTTCTGGTCTAACATAATCAGCAGGGATTCGCCCTCAATAAACCGGAAACAGACATTGACATTGTTGGGAAGTCGCTTCTGCCTGTGCCCGTTGACCTTCACATAGGGAATCTCCTTCTCGATCCTCTCAATGAGGTAATCCCGCACCTCGGTCTCCTGCGCCGCATTGCTCTCCATGTTCGCGGCCGCGAGCTTAGCCGCCGCTCCCATGCCCACAATGCCCGGCACGTTATGCGTGCCCGCGCGGCGGGCTCTCTCCTGGGCGCCGCCGTGAATGAAGGCCCCCATCTTCAAGCCGTTTCTCATATACATAAATCCAATGCCCTTGGGCCCGTGGAACTTGTGGCCGCTGGCGCTCAGAAGATCGATGTTCATCTCCTCCACGTCAATGGGAATGTGGCCGAACGCCTGCACCGCGTCCGTGTGGAACAGAACTCCGTGCTTCTTCGCCACGGCGCCCAGCTCCTTCACCGGCTCGATGGTTCCGATCTCGTTGTTCGCAAACATGATGCTGACTAAAATCGTGTCCGGGCGTATGGCTTTTTCAAGCGCCTCCGGCGATACCAGGCCGTCCTCGTCTACGTCTAAGACCGTCACCTCGTATCCGTTCCGCTCCAGCCAGTCGCAGGTGTGAAGCACCGCGTGATGCTCGATGGCAGAGGTAATAATATGCTTTCCCTTGTTCTTATAGCCTTCCGCCACCCCTTTGATGGCCCAGTTGTCCGACTCGCTGCCGCCGCCTGTAAAATAAATCTCCGACGGCTTCGCGTGGATCATCCCGGCAATGTACTCCCTGGCGTCCTCCACCGCGTCCTTTGCCTTTCCGGCAAAGCTGTACACGCTGGACGGATTTGAATAAATCTCTGTAAAATAAGGCTTCATGGCCTCAAACACTTCCGGCTTCACTGAAGTAGTGGCAGCGTTGTCAAGATAGATCAATGAATTCATCTTGTCCACTCCTTTTCATACTTTTAAAATAGGATATGTATATTATAGCAGATTATCCGGCTCTGTCAATATCCAGCCTCTCTGAACGGCCTGCCCGGCTCTGTCAATATCCTGCATCTCTGAGCGGCCTGCCCGGCCCCCGAAAATATCCGCGAAATCAGAATACTGCCTCTCCCTGGGCTGTCATATCCTCCACTGCCTCTATCATATTTGCGATAAGAGCCTCTAT
>CANPZR010000135.1 GCA_947589175.1 uncultured Lachnospiraceae bacterium
TTTTGATGTTCTTAATGTAATAATATCCACCAGAGGACCATCTACTTTTTTCACAACATTAAGAATATACCACAAGAGCGGCAAAGAGTCAAGCACGAAAAATCAGAACAATCCGGTAATCGTGCCGTCGTCTCTCACGTCAATGCCCTCTGCGGCGGGCACCCTCGGAAGTCCCGGCATGGTCATGATGGTTCCGGTAATCGCCACCACGAACCCTGCTCCCGCCGAAACGTACACCTCGCGGATGTGGAGCGGGAATCCCTCCGGCCTTCCCAGCACCGATTTGTCATCGGACAGGGAGTACTGGTTCTTCGCCATGCAGACCGGCAGGCTGCCAAAGCCCAATTTCTCGATCCGCGCGATTTCTTTTTCCGCCGACGGGTCGAACATCACCTCGCCCGCGCCGTAAATCTCGGTGGCAATCGCCGTCATTTTCTCCTTTAAGGAAAGAGAATCCTCATAGAGACAGTGGAAATGGCTCTCCTTCGTCTCAATCGTTTCTACCAGCTTGTTGGCAAGCGCCACGCCGCCCTCGCCGCCCTTTTCCCACACCTGGCTCAGGGCGAACTCGCAGCCACGCTCCTCGCAGAACTGCTTTACATAGGCAAGCTCCGCCTCGGTGTCCGTCACGAACTGATTCAGCGTGACGATGCAGGGCACGTCGAATTTGGAGACATTTTCAATGTGCTTTTCCAGATTTACGATGCCCTTTTTCAGAGCGTCCAGATTCTCCGTCCCCAGATTCTCTTTCGCTACGCCTCCGTTGTATTTCAGCGCGCGCACGGTGGCCACCAGCACGACAGCGTCCGGCTTGAGCCCCGCCATGCGGCACTTGATATCCATAAATTTCTCCGCGCCCAGATCGGCTCCAAATCCCGCCTCTGTAATCGTGTAATCCGCCAGCTTCAGGGCTGTCTTTGTGGCGCGGATGCTGTTACAGCCGTGGGCGATATTCGCAAACGGCCCGCCGTGCACGATGGCAGGCGTGTGCTCCAGCGTCTGAATCAGGTTGGGCCGGATGGCGTCCTTTAAGAGTGCCGCCATAGCGCCCACCGCCTTTAACTCCTTCGCGGTGACCGGCTGGCCGTCATAGGTATAGGCGACGATAATGCGTCCCAGTCGCTCCTTTAGATCCTTCATATTCTCCGCTAAGCAAAGGATTGCCATGATTTCCGACGCCACGGTAATGATAAAATGGTCCTCTCTGGTCACGCCGTCCGCCTTGCGCCCCAGCCCCACGGTAATGTTTCGCAGGACGCGGTCGTTCATGTCCACGCAGCGCTTCCACACAATCTGCTTCGTATCGATGTTCAGCGCGTTCCCCTGCTGGATGTGGTTGTCCAGCATCGCCGCCAGCAGATTGTTCGCAGATGTGATGGCGTGAAAATCCCCGGTGAAATGGAGATTCAAGTCGTCCATGGGAACGACCTGGGCGTATCCGCCGCCCGCCGCGCCTCCCTTTAAGCCAAAGCAGGGACCGAGCGACGGCTCGCGCAGGGCGATGACCGCCTTCTTTCCGATCTTCGCCATAGCCTGTCCCAGCCCGACCGTGGTCGTCGTCTTTCCCTCTCCCGCGGGCGTGGGGTTAATCGCCGTCACGAGCACCAGCTTTCCGTCCGGGTTGTCCTTGACGCGCTCCCACAGATCGTCTGTGAATTTCGCCTTATATTTTCCGTAAAGGTCCAGCTCGTCCTCCGAGATTCCTAAGGACGCCGCCACATTTTTAATCGGCTCCAGCTCCGCCTCCATCGCAATTTCAATATCTGTTTTCATAGTGCCCTCCTGTCTCTTTTTAATATCTTTTTTAACTCATCCCTTAAAATGTACTTCCCGTAAGCAACATCGTATCGTATTTATGATGCCAAAATCAAACGATGCTCTGGCTCTGATATCATTATAGCGGTGATTCCCCTTTAATGCAACAATTTATCCAGAATAAAAGAAAAATAGCGCCCCAAAAGGTCAATATCCGGCCTGCACTGGTAGAGCATCCGCGCCCCCACCACGTCCTCGATTTCATTGAACACAAAATTTCCCCGCTCGTCCACGAGAAAATCAATTCCCGCCAGGCCAAAATCAAAAATCCGACAGATCTGCGCCACCAGCCCTTTTTGCTCCTTGGTGAGCGCGACCGGGCGCACGGCGCCCCCCAGGGAATAATTCGAGCGGAAGCCCTCTCTCGCCTGCCGCTCAATCGCCGCGACAATCTCATCCCCGATGACGTACACGCGCACATCCTTCCCCGGTCCCTTCAAAAAGGGCTGGAGAATAAAATCCGCGCCCATAATGCCTATTTCCTCATAGGATGCCTCGTCCGTGAGAAACACCTGGCTCCCCCCGTGCCCGTCCACCGCCTTCAGGACGTGATGGGGAAACTGCCGCAGCAGGTGTTCCGTCCCGGCGCGATCATTCAGCATTTCTCCGAGGAAAAAGCGCGTGTCCAGCACCGGCATCGTCTCGCAGCGGGCGGACACGTACTCGTAGGTTTTATATTTGTCATTACATATCTCCGACACGGGCGACGGGTTAAAGACCGGCACGCCCTGTTCCTCCAGCTCGCGGGAGAGCGCCGGATTCACCGTGCGGACGATGGCAAAATCCGGTCGCGCCCCGCTCCGCAGAGCCATTTGGCACTCATCTGCCATTTTCAGCGCAAATTCAATCCCGTACTCGGCTCCCTTTTTGTGGTGGAGAGCGATATAATCCGCGTTTTTGGCCGCCCTCTCCTCGTCATAGACCAGCCATGCATTCATCCGGTCCGCCCCCTCTCCCATGCGTGCTTGATATACAGAAGAATATCGTGCGCCGTGTCCGCGCCGGTACAGTCCATCAGATTCTTAAAATGGGCGTTGGAGTTGACCTCGCAGACAAGGCTCCCCTCCCCCTCGTCTCCCAAGAGCAGATCGACGCCCGCGAAATCCGCCCCCACGGCCCTCGCCGCCGCAAGCGCCAGCTCGCACTCCTGCTCGCTCGGCTCGTAGGGCTCCATGCCGCCGCCCGCGGATACATTGGCGCGAAAATCCGTCTCCGAATGGCGATACATAGCGGCGGTCACCCGCTCTCCCACCACCTGCAGTCGGACGTCCCGTCCGGCGCTGGATTCTATGTACTGCTGGAAAATCAGCTCCGCGGGAGAACGGCGCACCAGCTCCAAAAGCTCGTCCCTATCGCTGACACGGTACACCTGCGCGCCGAAGGAGCCGAAGGCCTCCTTGACCACCATCGGATAGGACAGCTTTTTTTCTATTGCGCCGACAAAAGAAAAATCTGTAAATCCGACCCCCGTATAGGTCATGGGCGCAATGAACGTCTCCGGCATGGGAAGCCCCGCCCTGGCCAGCGCCATGTGGGTACGCCGCTTGTCGTCGCAGACGGCGATGCACCGGCTGCTGTTGTACACGGGAATCCCCTGGCTCTCCAGATACTCGGCAAGGAGAATGTCCTTGTCCCAGAACACCGTGAAATCCGGCTTTTCCTCCGCGAGAATCGCCGGGCGCACAGAACCCGAAACACCCATTTCCAACAAGAGCTCGGAATTTTTCACGCCGCGCAGAACGATGTCCAACTCCTTTGCGGCGTGAAAGAAAAGGTCGTTCAGCTCGTTAAATTTGTCGTTTATCAGAAAACCGTTGTAGACAAGCAGTCCTCTCATCCGCCGTTCTCCTCCAGATAGTTCTCAAATTGTTCCTTGGACATAAGAATCTGTCTCGCCTTGGTGCCCTCCTCCGGGCCTACCACGCCGGCGTCGGAGAGCTGGTCCATAATCCGCGCCGCCCGGTTGAATCCGATGCGGAACATCCGCTGCAAGAGCCCGATGGACGCCTTGTCCTTTTCGATAATGAAACGGCCCGCCTCCGCGAACAGCTCATCCGAACCAGAACCATTCGCTCCCGCGCCGTTTTGCGCGCCCGGCACCGGAGCCGATTCGATGTGGGCGGTGACCTCCGAATTATAGGCGGGCCCGCCCTGGTTTTTCAAAAAGCTGACCACGCCGTCACGCTCCTCGTCGGAGACGAACGCCCCCTGCACGCGGATCGGTTTGGGCAGATTCTGGGGAGCGAACAGCATATCGCCATTTCCCAGCAGCTTTTCCGCCCCCGCCGAGTCGATAATCGTCCTCGAATCCACCGCCGACGAGACGGACAGGGCGATCCGGGACGGAATATTTGCCTTAATCAGACCGGTGATGACGTTGACCGACGGGCGCTGGGTCGCCAGTACCAGATGAATCCCCGCCGCGCGCGCTAACTGCGCCAGACGGCAGACGGCGTCCTCCACCTCGCCCGGCGCCACCATCATCAGATCGGCGAACTCGTCCACAATAATCACAATCTGCGGCATCTTCTGGTACTCCGGATCGGACTTGTCCGTCACCTTATCGATTCTCGCGTTGTAGGAAGCTAAGTCACGCACGCCTGCGTCGGCGAATTTCTGGTAGCGGTTCGTCATCTCCGCCACCGCCCACGCGAGCGCCGCGGACGCCTTTTTGGGATCCTTGACCACCGGAATCATCAGATGCGGAATGTCCTCGTAGGCCGTCAATTCCACCATCTTGGGATCCACCATGATCATTTTCACCTCGTTCGGCGAGGCCTTGTAAATAATGCTCATGATGAGCGTGTTGATCAGCACCGATTTGCCGGATCCCGTGGCTCCGGCGATGAGCAGGTGGGGCATCTTCGCGATGTCTGTCACGATAGTCTGCCCGCTGATATCCTTTCCCACGGCAAAGGTCACCCTGGACTTGGCCTTTTTAAATTCATTGCTCTCCAGAAGTTCCCGGAGAGTAATCATCGTGCGCTCGGGGTTCGGAACCTCGATGCCCACCGCCGCCTTGCCGGGAATCGGGGCCTCGATGCGGATGTCCGACGCCGCCAGGCTCAGCTTGATGTCGTCCGAGAGACTGGTGATTCGGCTCACCTTCACGCCCTGCTCCGGAATCAGCTCATACCGGGTGACGCTGGGACCCAGGCTGATATCACCCAGCTTCACCCGCACGCCAAAGCTCTCCAATGTCTGCTGGAGCTTCATGGCTGTGGCTTTCAGCTCGTTGTGATCCGTTCCCCCTCGGTTCCCCTTGGGCGCCGTCAGCAGGCCAAGAGGCGGAAACTGGTAGGGAATCTCCGTCACCGCCGCCTTCTCCAGATCCTTCTGAACCTGGTCCATCTCTTGCTTATCCTTCTCCGTCAGGGCATTCTTCTCATCTGTATTTTTAGTTGCGGCCTTCTTCCCAGAAACAGTCTCTTTTCTTGCCGCCTTCTGCCCCGGCGCCGCTTTTCCATCCGGCGCCATCCTCTCCGAGAAAGCATTATTTTCCGTGAAAGATTGCGATTCTACAGAAGTAGCATCATCCTGATGTCCGAATTTCCTCTCCAGCTCCTCCTTGTAAATAGTAGATTCCGGCTGCTCCGGCTTTGGCTCCCCGCCGATGATATGGATATGGTCCAAAGGATTCTCCTGAGAACTATTTGACGATGATTCCGGAGAACCATTAGATGGTTCTCTTTGCACCTCCACCATGGCCGCGCTCTTTCTGGTTCTGCGCGGCTTCTTCTCCTTCTGGGCGTTTTCGGAAGGAAGCGCCGATTTGCTCTCCGGCTGAGCAGCCTCCCGCGCCGCCTTTTTCTTCGACAGCGCCGGTGAGTTCTTCTTCTCCGAAGACTGACCGTCCTTATTCTCAAATGTATACGGCGTTAAATGGCGCGGCTTAGTCGGAACTTCCTCCTCGTAAACCGTGTACTCCCTCTGTTCGCTCCTCTCATCGTACAGCCCCTTTAAGGAAGTAAAAAAGAGCTTTCCGCTGATAAGCATAAAAAATAAAACAATCAGCGCCAGAATGATGATAAATGCCCCGGCCCGGCCCACGACCCGCGCCAGCTCAAAAGCCAGTAGACCGCCCAAAAAGCCGCCCCCGCCCTGATTTTCACTGCTGACCGTATAAATTTCCCAGACGTTGTTCACCGGATCGTTGACCACCCACTGGAACAGCCCGCACAGGCTGAAAAACAGGCCGATGGAAAACAGAACCTTCCGGCGCAGCGCGCGGTTCTTGTCATTGGAAATATACAGCCCCGAAGCCACAATGAGATAGACGGGAAATATGTACGCCAGCGCGCCGATCAGTCCGAACAGGACGCCGCACAGCCACTCTCCCAGAATGCCGCAAACATGAAACACGCTGAGCAGGCACAAAATCCCGAACACAAACAGTATGAGAAAAGTAATCTCCCTTGCCATCGGGCTTTTTCCCCTGGCGGGAGACGTCTTTTTTCTCTTATGATCGGTCTTTTTACTCGATTTTTTATAAGATTTTTTACTAGCTGCCATAATGATCTCCATTCCAGAGCGTTTGCGCGATGGAACGCTCATCCAATTTATACCGGATTATTATACTACGAAAAAATTTTCTTCGCAAGAGTTTTCCCGAACAAATGTTTATGTGGAAATGTTTATATCCCGATGCCCGTCCGGCAGGATCCGCGAAAACGCGCTTATTCAGCCGCGTCCCGCGCGCTCTCCCGGATCATCTCACGCAGTTTTTTCCAGGCGGGGGCGATCCCGCCCACCTCGCAGATCAGGCCGCGGTCCACCGCTTCTCTCCCCACCAGCACCGTCCCCAAGTCTCTCGAAAGCATGCTGGTGTTCATCATGAGCTTTTCCAGCTCCTTTTTGTCGGTCCGGCTGTGACTGGAGATAAAATCCAGAATCCGGTCCTGAATCTGCTGAAACTGGCTGTAGGTCTGAGGCGTCCCTAACACCATGCCGTTCATGCGGACCGGGTGCATAATCA
>CANPZR010000136.1 GCA_947589175.1 uncultured Lachnospiraceae bacterium
CGTCTTTTCCTCCCCGTCGTATGTAACCGGGTCCTCCCCCTCTCGGACAGAGCACAGGATGATCAGAACAATCGCCGCCAACATCACACAAAAGGGGCGTCTTTTCACATGTGCCTCCCTTCTTTTTTTACTGATCCTCTCGTATAAGATCTAAATTTCTCTCAAAGGGGGCGTTGAAATTCAGGGTGTCCCCGTATTTCTCCTCCTGCTCCCCCTCAACGGTAAACTGAACCTTCGTCACATTGGGCAGCTCGCACAGCGTGTTGACAATCGAATAGACCGTGGCGTCGCTGCTGATTCCCGGCAGCGGGTCGGTAAAATCCTGGCTCAGATCCAGGTAGCAGATATTGTCCCGGATCGTGACATTATTGATTCTGGTCTCCGCCGGAACCGTCCTGAGAAGGTTGCCGGACGGAACTCCCTCTATGTTCTCCGGTCCCTCAATCAGCTTTTCCACCATCAGCTGCGCCAGAGGCTCCGCGGCGCTGTAAGTCACCTCCGCCGTGATCTGCCAGAGGCTCTTCCCGTCCCCGGCGGCAAAATACAGGACCACGTCCTTGCTCTTTGTCGCATTCGATGGGTTCAGCTCGTCAATAAACGTGTCGCCGCTCATCATGCCCACTGCGTTGCCCGATATCATAAGAGGCTGATCCTCCACATAAAATTCCACAAAATCGACTCCCTCTATCTGACAGAGAGTCTTTACAACGGCCGCCCGGGACAAAATCTCATCCAGTCCGGTCGTCTTATTATAAGCCGCCGTAAAATACAGAGAGAGCTGCGTCTCCTTGATCTGGCAGTCCGTAATTTCCACTTCCGGGTCAACCGGCTTTTTATATTTGTCATTCTTTGCCCCGTGCTGCAGCCGGTCCAGCAGATCCGACGCTACCGCCAGAATGTCCTCGCCGTCCTGCGCCGTCCTCCGGTACTCCTCTGTCACAAGGCCGGTTCCATCCTCATCCAGATAGTAAATCTGATAGACGTCCGACGACCCTTCCGCATCCGACGTGCCGCAGGCGGTAAACATACACAGGGAAAAAATGACGCCCAAAGCCAAAAGCCATTTATTCATGTCAGCCTCCATTCCGGAGCGTCTCCCGCTCCGCGTAAATCAGCACAATCCGCCTGTTAATCACAGCTACTACTCCACATAAATCAGCGGAATCCGCACATTGAACGTAGTTCCCTGCTTTTCCACGCTGTGGACCTTGATCGACCCCCGGTGCAGAAGAATCGCGCTTCTCGTGATGGCGAGCCCCAGGCCGTTTCCGCCCGTCTCTCTCGACCGGGCCTTGTCCACCCGGTAAAACCGCTCGAAGATGTTGTCCTGCAACTCCTCCGGAATTCCCACGCCGGAATCCGACACCTTAAGGTAGAAAAATTTGTGGTCCGCGTTCAGGGACACCCGGACCCATCCGCTGTCATAATTATATTTCACGGCGTTTTCAATGAGATTTCTGAACGCCATGCCCATTTTTACCTCGTCGATCTGCGCCGTCACCGGCCGCACGCTCTCAAAGATAATATCGATATTCCGCTTGTCGGCGATGGGCTGCAGCTGCTTTAAAATGCCCTCCACAAACTCGTTGACGTTGACCTCGCTGATGTTGACCGTGGCGGCGTTTTTATCCATGCGCACCAGAGAGAGCAGGTCGTTGATAATCTGGTTCATCCGCTCCAGCTCCATGTTGATATCCACCATGAATTCCTGGTACAGCTCCGCCGGGACGTCCTCCTGCCCGATCAGGGACTCCGCCAGCACCTTGACCGACGTCAGAGGCGTTTTCAGCTCGTGGGAGACATTGGAAACAAATTCCTGCCTGGCGTCCTCCAGATTCTGCAGATCGCTGAGCATCAGGTTGAAATTTTCCGTGATCTCCTCCACCTCGGAAAAACCGGTCAGATCCATATTCTCGTTAAAATCTCCCTGAGTAATCTGCACAATGGAGCCGGAGACCTCCTTTAACGGCTTCACCACCTGACCGGAATAGAGCACGGAGACCACGATAACAATGACGGCCAGCAGAAGAATCAGCGTGAGGGCAATGGTCTGAATGCTGTCGTACATGCGGTTTACGCTGGTCAGGGAAAAATCCATGAGAATCACGCCCTCGGCGGATTCCGGATCCGCTCCGTAGACTGGCATGATAATCTGGACGCTGTCTCCTCTCTGATTGACGATCCGGCTCTCGTTCCCCCCTAAACACTGCACGATTTCCTTTAAGAGAAGAATCTTTCCCTCCTCTAAGCCGTATGTATCCTTCAACACCACAAGACCCGAATCCACCACCAGAATCCGGCCATCGTAAATATCCGAAATCTGGATGAGCTCCGAGTCCACTTCCGAAGAAACATCATTGCTGAAAAAGGCAGACGAGACCACCAGGTTGCTTATGATGGATCCCCTTGCCTGCAGATCTGTAATCCGCTGTGAGACGGCGCGGGAGTGATACGTGTTCAGCAAAATGACCGTGAAGAGCGCCAGAGGCACAAGCCCTGTCAGAATCAGCACGAACATGCTCTGAACGCGAAGGCTCCGAATCCGCCTTAATTTAGTCTTTAATGTCAAAGTAATATCCGACTCCCCATTTGGTATGTAAATATGTAGGTTCGCTTGGATTTTTTTCTATCTTCTCGCGCATGCGGCGGATGTGCACATCCACCGTCCGGACGTCTCCCGGATAGTCCGCTCCCCACACTTCATGAAGCAGCTTATCCCTCCCGTAAATCTTGTTGGGATGGTTCATGAGAAACTCTAACAGCTCGTATTCCTTGGCAGTAAGGCCCACTTCCCGTCCCTCGATAAAGACGCGGCGTCCCTCGGCGTCCATCCGGATTCTCTCGTCCGCTCCTGTCTTTGCCGGCTCCTCCGGACGGGCGTTTTTGCTGCTCCGCCGGATAATGGCCTTGATCCTCGCCTTGACTTCCAGAATGTTAAAGGGTTTCGTAATATAGTCGTCCGCGCCGTACTCCAGCCCGAGAATCTTGTCCATATCGTCTCCCTTGGCCGTCAGCATGATAATAGGCACGTCCGAAAAGTCCCGAATCTGCTGGCACACCTCAAATCCGGTCATTTTAGGAAGCATGACGTCCAATAATATGACGTCATATGTATTATTCTTCACAGCCTCCAGCGCCTCCTCGCCGTCATAGGCGCAGTCCACGCTGAGGCCATCCTGTTCCAGACTGAACCGGATTCCCTTTACGATTAATTTTTCGTCGTCAACGACCAGAACTCTTTTTGCCATACCAATCTCCATTCCCCTTATGATAATACTGTTCTAACTGTACTGTCACTGTGCTGCTTTAACTGTATTGTTATAACTGTATTGTTATAACTATACGGTTATGCTGTCTTTAATCTGACCGAATACTCCCTCTTTAATGCCGGAAATATTCATAATATCTTCAATTTTCTGAAAAGCGCCGTGCTCCTCCCGATAGGAAAGAATCAGATCCGCCTTGGCCTCTCCGATTCCGCTCAGCGTCATCAGTTCCTCTCTGGTGGCAGTATTTATATTGACCTTGCCCGTCGAATCCGGCCCTGTCGCCGCCTGTCCGGCGTGCACGGAATCATCCTGCGGCTGGTTCGAAAGATCCTGCCCGGAAGATGTGTTTTTCCCCGCGCTCTTTTTGGCTATGACAAGCTGTGTGCCATCCGTCACCGTTCCTGCCAGATTGACCGACGTCCTGTCCGCCTTCTTTGTAAATCCTCCCGCCCGCTTCACCGCTTCAATGACCCGGGGTTCCCGGTCAAACTTGTATACGCCGGGGTTTTTCACGGCGCCGCACACGTGGATGTAGATCGGCGCGTCTGTCGCCTGGGAATCCGCTCCCTCAGACGCCTTCTCCGCGTCCGCGCTCTCTCCGCTTCTTCCAGCGTCCGCGCTCTCTAAATTTCCGCTCGGTGCGCCTGCGTCCCCTGCGCTTCTGAAATTCTCCGCCACCGTCATGCTGTCGTTCTCACTGCGGTAATTGGTGCAGAGATACACGGTTCCGCAGAGCAAAACAGCAATCACTCCGATCACCGCTTTGCCCCGTTTCAATTTATCCATCCTCTCATCTCCTTAAGTCGGAAAAGGAAATGCGATGTACAGTTTTATTTTACAACCGATACCCAAAATTTACAACCAAAAATTTAACATTTTTGTAATGATTCCGCAATCACTTCCACTTAAATGTAACAATGCCGATGATGATCACAATGACCCCAATGCACTTGCGCCACTCAAAGGGCTGTTTTTCCACCTGGAACAGCCCGAACAGCTCGATCAGGTACGACACAAGGAGCTGCGTCGCCACGATGAACATAGCGGACCGGGCGGGTCCGATGGCATTTACGCTCTGAATGACGGTAATCGTGATAAAAGCCCCGATCGCGCCGCCGAGCAGCATATATTTGGGCGTCACCTGCCACAGGCTGCCCACCGTTCCCTCTCGCCCGGTCAGAAGCCAGGCCGCCACGCAGACGACAAACGCCGTGATCTGCACGAAGGCCGCCGACATCCACACGCTGCTCTGCTTGGTCACCTCCGCGTTAAATACGCCCTGTATGCTCATGAGCGCGCCGGACAGGGCGGCGATTAAAATTCCCCACATAAAAAGCACCCCTTTTTTATCTGTAGTATCGTCCAAAAGAGGCGCTTTTATTCTTTCGTTTCCAAATCGTCAATTTCTGAAGAAAAATTTCTATCTGAAATCATTATTCAGAAATCATTATTCAGAAATTTTCCTTTAAAAATTTTCACTTAAAAATTTCCCATCTGAAATTCTCCTGTCAAAAACCGGACAGAAAATCTTCACTGTGAAATTTTTCAGGAAAGAACATCGGCTAGAATCTCCGCCATCTCGTCAATGTCCTTCTTCTCTATCACAAGCGGCGGCACAAAGCGGATTACATTGGTCCCGGCGCTCATGAGAATCAGCCCCTTTTCCAGCGCCTTCGTCACATAGGGCCCCGCCGCCTCGGTCAGCTCCAGTCCGCGCATAAGCCCCAGTCCGCGAGTCTCCTTCACAAGCGGTTTCCCTACGAGCTCTTTCAACTTCTCGTCCAGATACTCGCCCATCTCCTGTACATGCGCCAGTATATTCTTCTTTTCAAACTGCGCGAGCGTCGCGCACACTGCCGCGCACGCAAGCGGATTTCCGCCGAACGTCGTGCCGTGGTCGCCCGGCACAAGCGCCTCCGCGATCTCGGCTGTGGTGGCAATCGCGCCCACCGTAACGCCGTTTCCGATTCCCTTTGCCATTGTGACAATATCCGGTTTCACACCATAGTGCTCATAGGCGAACATTTTTCCGCTCCGCCCCATGCCGCACTGAATCTCGTCGCAGATCATCATGATGTCCCGCTCGTCGCACAGCTCGCGGATTCCCTGCAGAAATTCTCTGTCCGCCGGATAAATGCCGCCCTCGCCCTGCACGGCCTCCACGATGATGGCGTATGTACCATCCGTGACATTTGCCTTCACGCTCTCGATGTCGTTGTAGTCCGCAAAGCTGACGCCTGTGAGCATGGGCTCAAAGGGCTTTCTGTACTTCGCCGTTCCCGTCACCGACAGCGCACCCATGCTCCGTCCGTGGAACGCCTTGTTCATCGAAACGATCTCGTGACGCTCCTCATGCCCCTTCATAATCGCGTACTTGCGCGCCAGCTTGAGCGCTCCCTCGTTCGCCTCCGTGCCGCTGTTCGCCATGAACACCTTGTCCATTCCGGACGCCTCGGCGAGCCCCTTTGCCGCCCTCATAAGCGGCTCCGAGTAAAAATAATTGGAAAAATGGATTCCCTTGTCAATCTGCTCCTTCAGGGCATTTTTGAACTCCTCGTTGCTGTATCCCAAGGCGCACACGGCAATGCCGCCGCCAAAATCCAGATACCGCTTTCCCTCCGTGTCGTACAGGCACACTCCCTCGCCGTGGTCCAAGACCACCGGATAACGGTTGTAGGAGTGAACCAGATACTGCTCTGATTCATCGATAAGCTTCTGCATGTCTCGTCGTCCTTTCTTTCTGTATTTTGCTGTTTAATGTGCTGCTCGCTCTGTGCGCAATGCGCACTCGCGCTTGACCTTTCTGCTGTTTAGTGTGCTGCTCGCTCGTGCGCATATAAATTCAAATTGTTGTCAATAATCGCCGTTCCGATACCCTGCTTGGTGAAAAACTCCAAGAGCAGGCAGTGCTCTTTTCTTCCGTCCAGAATATGCACCCGGCTCACGCCCTGCTCGACGGCCTCGATGCAGTTCTTGATTTTCGGAATCATGCCCCCGCCGATGGTGCCGTTTTCAATGAGGTATTTGGCCTCCTTGACCGGCAGCACCGAGATCAGCGTCTCCGGATCGTCCTTGTCCATGCAGACTCCGTCGATGTCGGTCATGAACGCCAGCTTCTCCGCCTTGATGCACTTGGCGATGGCGCTGGCCGCGTCGTCCGCATTTATATTATATGCCTGATAGTCCTCATCCATGCCAATCGGGGCGATAATCGGAATAAAATCCTTTTCGATGAGCGTGTCGATTAACGATGAATCCACCGATACCACCTCGCCCACAAATCCGATGTCCTTTCCACGGGACAGCTTTTTCCGGCAAACCATCGTGCCGCCGTCCTTGCCGCTGATGCCCGCCGCCTTTACGCCGAGCTTTTCCATCATCTGAACCAGGTGCTTGTTCACCTTGTTCAGCACCATTTCCGCCACCTCCAGCGTGTCCTCGTCCGTCACCCGGAGGCCGTCCACAAACTGGCTCTCCTTGCCCATGTACCCCAGCCA
>CANPZR010000137.1 GCA_947589175.1 uncultured Lachnospiraceae bacterium
TGTATTTACGATGTATTTACATTTTTTTCTTCCATCGCCCCGCCGCGTGAACGCTCCGGAATGGAGGTTAAAGTGAAGCATAATGAAAAAAATTCAGCTATCCTGATGTTTGTGGTATTTTTCCTGACATTTCTTGTGCTGTGGAGCATGGCGGACCTTGTTTCCCGGTTGGAAAATCAGAACCGGGGAAACCGCGTCTACGAGAGCGAAAAAAGAGTCAATATCCTCTGCGACAAGGTGTCCGGCTGGATGGAGGACGGAAAGGAAAAAAAGGCGGAGCGGTATATGGCAGATCTGCTGGCGCGGATAAGCGAGATCGCCGCGGCTCAGGATGAATGCGGCGTCACCCTGACCGATCTGTTTCTCGACATAAAACAGAAAAGGGACACCGTGCGGGGCAAAATCGTCCTGCGGGAAATGGAGCCCTCGCCGTATGAACTGCAGGAGCGGATGGATCCCTCCGCGCCGCTTCTGATCGGCGAATCGCTGCGGGAGTACCTCGTAAAACAGGACGGGAAGCTGTGTCTGTGGCTGGACGACGAGCTCTGTCCGGTGGGCGGTGTTCTGAAAAATTATGGGGTCAGCGGACAGGATGAGAGAATTTTTATTCTGTATGAAAATCTCACGGATTCGGGGAAAAAGCGTCTGCTCGGATGGCTGGCCGCCTATTACGCCAGCAATATGAATGAGCGGTACGGCGTCCGGATCGACGTCGGTTCTGACAGCAAGGGCGCTGTCTCGGATGCCCTCAACCAATTGACCGACGAAAATAATATCGCGTTTCAGATTTATCCGTTGGATGAGAAAGAAACGCCGGGCGTGTTCAATGAGTGGTATGAAATGTATCACTCGCTGTTCGGCGGGCTGTCCCTTCTCTTTGCGGTCCTGTGCGGAATTGCCGTGTCGAATCTCTGGTTTAGCAGGCGGCAGCGGGAGTATATGATACGCCTGACGTTCGGGTACAGCAGGGTAAAGATATGGCGGATAATCGGGAGCGAATTGGGAAAAATTTCCCTGTGTGCCCTGGCGGCCAGCGCATGTCTGCGGATTGTGTATCTTGTTTGGAAAAGAAATGCCGTCTCAGGAGGAAGCGCCGCCTCAGTGCGGATGATGGCGGTTCAGGGAGCGGTCATGCTGCTTGGCGCCGCGGCCGTTCTGTTTTTGACGACTCTGTATCCCCTGATCCGGCTGATGTCGTTGGATCCGGCCGAGGGGCTGAGAAGGTACGGGAGGTGACAGGCATGAGGGCAAATGAAAAAATGCACGCAAATACACGCGTAAAAATCCGGTTCGCGCTGGACATGATCTGGGAAAAGCCGCTTCATTTTCTTATATCGGTCGCCCTGATCGGAATCGGCTTCGCGCTGATGGGGTTCACGCTGTTAATTTACATGGCGGGGAAAAATAATGAGTTCTCGGCGGAACGGGTTCTGGCGCAGGGGATCGACCGAACCGGAATCGGGATCACGGAATGGGGAGATTCGGAGGCAGATATGGAGGAGGTTCTGGAGAACGAGGAAAAATTCCGCAGGGACATATTTAACTCGCCTGTCATCCACAGCGCGGGAGCTGCTGATTTTACAGAATACGAAAAAGAATATTTTGAAGAATTGTACGATATTCAGCATGGGAAAGAAATACATCCATCTGTGAATCCTGACATGCTTTCCGTGCTGATGGCGGATCAAGGGTATCTGCCGCTCTGCGAGTGGGAGCTGGCGGACGGCGTCCGACCGGAAAAGCTGGATTTTTCGGATGAAAATAAAATGTATATGTACCTGGGCTCGGCGTACCGGGACGTCCCGGTCGGAACGAAATTTACGCGGAAAGACGTGGGGATTACATACGAGGTGGCGGGGATTCTAAAGAAGGATACAGCTTTTCCCTCGTGGGATCTGCCGCAGATGGATTTTTCCACGCTCAAAAGCGATATGAACATGAATTATGAAATTGTCTGCGTAAATAATAAGGAATCCCATAAAAGCCCGTGGTTTTTTTCGGTGGAACAGGATTACACGATGGCGGAGGCGGAGGCGGAACTGAACCGGATCGCGGAGGCGGACGGCGTGCAGATTCAGGAATACAGCCTGCGGTCTGTCTTTGACGGCGTGGCTCAGGAAACAGAGGTGACAAGGGACTGCCTGCTGGAAATGCTGCTCCTTATTCTGATCGTTATGCCGATCGTGGTTATAACGCTGCAGATTGTCCAGATTTTTGAACAGGGACATACGTTCGGAATCCTGTATTCGATCGGATTTTTGTTCCCGGAAATCCGGTCTGTGATGATTCTCAGAAATATCCTGTATTTTGCCGTGTCGCTGTGCGCGGGCGCGGCGCTGCTTATCGGAATCGGAAATATATATTTTGCGGAAAATATACAGAGCCGGAACGTATTTTTTGAACTGCTGACGGGACGGGCGCTGCCGGTCAGCCTGGGAGTGATGGCCGTATTGTTTTGCATTATAACGGCAATTCCCTGTATTGTATTTGACAGGCAGGATCCCGTAAAATTAATTCAAGGAGTGATATCGTGAAAAATAACACTGATGTGCTGATTTTTCACGCAAGAATTTGCGCTACGGAATGGAGGTTATCATGATTCGGTTAGAAAATATAAACAAGACATATTGTGAGAAGGACGTGGAGACACATGCTTTAAATGGCGTTGACCTTGAAATTGAGCAGGGTGAATTTGTCGCCATCGTGGGGACGTCGGGCTCCGGCAAGACTACGCTGCTGAACATTCTGGGGGCAATGGATCACCCTACCTCCGGGCGCTACTATTATGGCGATACGGAGGTGACGGCGCTGTCCCGGCCCGATTTCAACCGGTTCCGCAAGGAGCACATAAGCTTTGTTTTTCAGAACTTTGAGCTGATGAACCGGTACAGCGTATTTGAAAACGCGGAGATGCCGCTGCTTGCCAGGGGGATGAAAAAAAGAAAGGAAATTGTGGAGAAATATCTGAAACTGCTCCACATCGAGCATCTGTCGAAAAAAACGCCGGACCGCCTTTCCGGCGGTGAAAAACAGCGCTGCGCCATAGCGAGGGCGCTCGTGACGCAGGCCGACCTGATTCTGGCGGACGAGCCCACCGGGGCGCTGGATCGCGAGACGTCGGAGAGCATTCTTCAGGTTTTCGAGGATATTCACCGGCTGGGCAGAACGATTGTCCTGATTACCCATGACCTGAACGTGGCGAGTCGCTGTGAGCGCGTATTGCGAATGGAGGACGGAAGGCTGCTGCCCCTTTCGTAAATTGGTTGCTATTTGTACGCAAATCGGTTATTACTTGCGTGCAAATCGGTTGCTTTTTGTGCTCAAATCAGTTACTACTTGCGTGCAAATCGGTTGCAACAAACATTAACATTTCTAAAATTCATCCGATATACATAATGAAATGATACGGCAAAGGGGATGAAAATACGGTGCGAGAATTTGCTGGCAGCATGGCGGAGCTTTTGAATTTCTGCGCCCTCTACTACACTATACAGCTTGTAAGATGCGCGCTGATTTCCGTCATAGTGTATATGGCGGTCGTTCTTCTGCGGAAAACAATTTTTAAAAATCGGGTGTTTGGGAAGGGCGCGCTGTGGATTTTCTTTCTCCCAATCCTGTTCGCGGGGAAAATGAAATTTTTCTACGAGAGCGCCGCAGGAAGCTTTATATTTACCTACTGGACCGGATTTCTGATCCGTCGCCCCTGGCTTGGCTGGCTGTACTTTGGCGTTGTGTTTCTGTACGCGGCGCGGCTGCTCTACAAGAGAAGAAGGCTGAAAAGGCTCATCGACGGCATGGAAAAGCGCAGCGTGGACGGCACGCCTGTCTTTGTGACAGAGCTCCCCGTATCCCCCTTTACGATGGGCGTGTTCCACCCCCGAATCGTGGTGCCGCGGATGATTTGGGAACGGTACAGCGGGGACGAGCTGCGGCTGATTTTGCTGCATGAAAAGGAGCATATCCGATTAGGGCATCTGGCGTTCTATCTCCTGTGGGACGTCCTCCGGGTGCTGCTGTGGATCAATCCGCTTCTTTCCATTGGCACATGGCTGTTTCGCGAAGATATGGAGGAAATCTGCGACGTTGCGACCATTCGGAAAAAGCAGTCGGACGCCTGCGAGTACGGGCAGCTCCTGCTAAAGACCATGCAGCTTTTGCAGACAGAGAGCCGGGATTTTAATATGTACGCCTCCTTTGCGGGCAATCCGAAATACCGCGATATCCGGCAGAGAGTAACGCGAATTGCCGGGTACAGGCCCTATAAGCGGGCGCTTGGCATCAGCGTATTTGCCTTTTTCACACTCCTGTGCGTGACCGCGATTGCGGGAATCCATATCGTTTCCTATGGAAGAAATACGGAAAATGACACGGTGCTCGCCTATGGCTTTGACGGGGAAAATGTGACATTTTCAGACGTCGGCGGCGACGCGCTCCGCCAGATGGTTTCCTGGGACGACCGCTATGTGTATGTGGACAGGGACGCCTTTGAGCGGTATCTGCGGGAACAGCGCGCGGCGGGAGATATTTTTATCGTGTTCGGGGGAATTTATAAGCTGCCCGGCGTGGGCGGATTCGGGTACTCCTGTTGCTATGAGCCGGGCGGGGAGGGGCCTGTGGCGAGGATTCCCTACGATAACCGGGAGGACGACTGGCGGGTGAAACTGCTGAAACTGTTGTGAAAAATTTTAACTCGGCATATTTATTTTTATCTGTAATTAAATAAAACTGCCATTTAAAAATCACTTTTCAAATTTACTGGTTTGTTCCTGAAATTTTTGCGTAATAAAACCAGAGCAGTATTTAGTGCGAAGCATTATTCAATGCTCTGGTTATTGCTCCCTTATTTGCAGTAGATTTCTTCACATTCAAGTGGTATAATATTAAATGTCGAATAGACAATGAAATCAAACGAAGATAAAATAATCCAAATCAGAGAAAGCGCAATGGATAACCTGCTAACTGCTCATGTCCGTCTACTACCCAGGGAGGTGTAATTATGGCTGAAAAAAAATTAAATCCAATTGACACCAAACAGGGTGAGATTGTCATATATCAGTCTGAAAACGGCGACACAAAAATAGATGTTCGTTTCGTGGATGAGACAGTCTGGCTTACGCAACAGCAAATGTCGGAGCTTTTCCAATCTTCTCGCACTAACATCGTAGAACATATACAGCACATATATGAGGAGGGTGAGTTGGACGAGAGTTCAACTTGTCGGAAATTCCGACAGGTTCGTACTGAAGGCAACAGACAAGTTTCAAGAGAACTTCCATATTACAATTTGGATATGATCATTTCTCTCGGATATCGTGTAAAGTCTATGATTGCAACTCATTTTCGCCGTTGGGCAACCGAACGGCTAAAAGAATATATGATTAAAGGCTTTACAATGGACGATGATCGATTAAAGAATCTCGGTGGCGGAAATTATTGGCGTGAACTGTTAGACCGCATTAGAGATATCCGCTCATCCGAAAAAGTGATGTACCGACAGGTACTTGATTTGTATGCTACAAGTGTAGACTATGATCCTAAGAGTGCGGAATCTGTTGCCTTCTTTAAGATGGTACAAAATAAACTGCACTATGCAGCACATGGTCATACAGCTGCTGAGATAATATATGAACGTGCTGATGCAAACAAACCATTTATGGGACTGACAACTTTTTCGGGAGATTTTCCCACAGCAAAAGATATTGGAATTGCCAAGAATTATTTGACCGAGGATGAGTTGAAGATACTAAACGGTATCGTTTCGGGATATTTCGATTTTGCAGAGGTGCAGGCGCTTCGACATAATCCCATGTACATGAGCGATTATGTGAAATATCTGGACAACATATTAAGTTCTACCGGTGAATTGGTTTTGGAGAATGCAGGTACAGTGAGCCATGTACAGGCTCTTGAAAAAGCAAAGAAGGAATATCAAAAATATCAGGTACAGACACTTTCGCCTGTTGAAGAAGCCTATCTTCAGACAATAAAAGATTTGGAAAAAAACATACGCAAAAAGGCAAAAGAGTAGGAGATGGTTATGACAATAACGGTAGATGCCGAAAAAAGATTTCCATATATCCGAAGCGAATACCAATATGCTGCATTGCACATGTATTGCGTCAGATTGTCAGATATAATATTTTTTACCCCTGCGGCAGTCAGGCTTTCAGAAATACGTTCTCCATATCTCACTCCAGAAATTCAGTAAACAAGAACTGATATTTGCTTTGGGGGGATTCTATTTTTTGAAAAGGTAAATGTAAGGGTAAATTGAAGATGAAGATAACAACCAAGAATGGGGGCAGGGAAATTTTCTCTCTGCCTTATTTTTTTCACAAAAGTTGTTGACTTTTATATCGTACTGCGATATACTAACTATATCGCAGTGCAATGTATCGCACTGGAATTGACAGGGGGTGTGTAAAACGGATCAACATATTAAAAAAGTGTATGTTCCTATGACCGAAACTGCTTTTTTCATTTTACTGTGTCTGCGAAAACCTAATCATGGATATGGCGTTGTTCAAATGGTTGAAAAAATGACGGATGGCGCAATTAGGCTTACGCCCGGCACGATGTACGGAAGTTTATCAAAAATGGAAAAAGAC
Organism: uncultured Lachnospiraceae bacterium; assembly: GCA_947589175.1. Taxonomy (GTDB): domain Bacteria; phylum Bacillota; class Clostridia; order Lachnospirales; family Lachnospiraceae; genus Eubacterium_F. The sequence goes on from CANPZR010000137.1 coordinate 6,609, forward strand.
AATATAATCCGTTTTATCCGTGAAGAAGATAAACGAAAGATATATCAAATCACGGATTTAGGATTAGAAGTTTTGCAGCTTGAACGGAAACGAATTGAACGCTTATATAAGATCGCTCAGGAGGAAAT
>CANPZR010000138.1 GCA_947589175.1 uncultured Lachnospiraceae bacterium
AGCAACATCGGGCGCGTGATTGAATATTATAATTCTAAATACAGGGATCAGCCGATTCAGAAGATTCTGCTGATCGGGCGGGGAAGCAGCATGGCCGGTATTCATGAGCTTCTGGCCAACGAGCTGGGGGTTCCGGTGGCGACGCCTACCGAGCTGAACGGCATCCGATTTAACCGAAAAGTCCGGATCGACGCGGCGATTTTGCAGTATCTGAGCTGCTTCGGCTCCGTGTACGCCCCCGTGAAATTCGTCCCGCGGGAGGTGGCGAGACGGGAGGCGGCCAAGGGCTCGCTGACGGGTCCCGTGCTGATTTTCGTGGGGCTGATGCTTCTCAGCGCGGTGTTAGTGGGCGTGTCATTTTTACAGCTGAGCATGGCGACCAATGAGCGCGACACCATGCGCTCCCGGCACAACGCCCTGTCGGCGGTGGAGAGCGAACATCAGCAGCTGACCGAGCTGACCCACAATTACGAGCTGACGGGCCAGTTGAAACAGTATACCGATACCAACAACAACCATTTTCCTAAACTGCTCGCGGACATATCGGCGGTGGTGCCCCGGACATTCCGGATTCAGAGCATTCAGTCCGACGAGAGCACGGTGACGATCAGCGGCGTGTCCAAGGACCGCCTGTCCTCTCTGTCCGTTTTGCAGATGCAGTTAAATAAGCTGGACCGGATTATGGGAGTGACGATCAATCAGATTTCCAAATCCAGTGATGAAATGTCCGGCCGGCGGCAGTACAGCTATACGCTGACGTTCCAGTATGTGCCGAAGGTCATCGCGTCGGACGAGACGGCGGGCAATTCTGACAGCGCGGAAGGCGGGTCGGACGCTTCATCCGGCACAGAGTGAGAGGGGGGGGCGGAGTAAATGAGTCTGAATCAGAAAAAAGCATTGTTGATCGTGTCGGGCGTGGTCGTCCTGCTCCTGGCCTTTTTCCTCGTTTTCCGGCGGAACCAGGCCACGATCGAGGAGCTGAACGCGGAGACGAGGCAGCTTACGAACCAGGTAAATTTCCTCAGCCAGCTGCAGATGGAAGTGCACGAGATGCAGGGGCATAAGGAAGAATATGAAAACAGCATTGAGGAGTACACCAACCAGTACCCCTGCAAGATTACCCAGCAGAAAGCGATTTACAACGTGTATCAGCTGATGCAGCACAGCAAGGTGGATGTGACGAGTATTCAGCCGAACAGCCCGGTGGCGTTTTTCCAGGGCGGGGTTTTCCTGGGGGACCCGAGCGCCTCGGATTCGTCCGCTGCGGCTTCGTCGGAGACGGAGTCCGGCGTGTCCGTTACGGAGGACCCGGAACAGCAGGTGCCGGTGGATCAGATGGTCGGGCAGTACACCCGCTATGAGGTGCAGCTGTCCGGGACCCGGAGCCAGATTATGAAGGCGATTGACTGGCTGGCAAATAATAAGGAACATATGTCGGTGGAGCAGCTGAATTTTAGCTACGATAAGACGACCGGTAAGCTGTCGGGGGCCTTGAGCATGAATTTCTATGCCCTCAATGGAAATGGCGAGCCGTATAAGGAGCCGAATATAAAGGGAATTACCATTGGAACCGATAATATAATGGGGAAGATGAAAAAGTGAATAAATTCACTTAGGTGAATTTATTCACTTCGAAAAATCACTTTCAGTGATTTTTCAGGAAAGTTGATACACTTTCAGTGATTTTTCATGAAGGTTGATTTTATGTTGAGTAAAAAAGGAGAGGATCGTATGATATTTAAGCGGGAACACGAGGGTTTTTCCCTGATTGAAGTTATCATCGCCATGGCGATTTTAGCGATTTTATCCATGCCGATTCTCGCCTATTTTTCGAATGCCATGGTGTCTACTTCCCAGGGGCGGGACACCCACAAGGCCAGTATGGTCGCCCAGTCAGTGGTGGAGGAGCTAAATTCCTGCGCGACGTTTGAGCAGATCGAGGATAAGTTAAAGACAGTTTCGGGCGGCGCCTGGACGGTGGTGACGGCTTATAATGACAGCACGGGAAAGACAGAGCTGTCAAAGGATGTGACGGAGGATGGCACGGATTACACGGCGCGGGTGACCGTGGATTATAAAAGCTATGCCGATGCTCCGGCGACGACGGACGGACCGGAAGCCAAGTACAACGATTACAAGATGCCGCAGCTGAAAGAGGTGTATGCGGATACCAATGTGGTGATTGCGGAGACGGACCAGACGGAGACGGCGGTGAGCGATTTTCTCTATCAGTTGTATGTCCAAAAGAAAAGCGTTACTGAGGCGGACGTCAAAAAGGATATGAGGCGCGAATTGCACCTTAATGTGGAAAAAGAAGCGGGCGGCGATATTTATCATGTAGTGGGATCTTATAAATACAGCTATACCGGCGTCGATAAATTTGAGGCGGTGGTGGAAGATGTGAGGATCGAGAAGGAAAAGCTGGCTAATATTTACTTTTTCTACAACCTGCTTCAAACAAATGAGGCCGAGACGGCAGTGGTGGATTTTGACGATAGTATAACCTCTGAAGAGGCGAAAATGCTGAATATCTATTTTGTCTGCCAGAAGCCTGAGGAGAAAGGATCGGAGTATAGGCTGGACTTTATTAAGGGAAATGGATTTGCGTCGAGCGCCAAGTATCACACAAATGGCATCGCGATAGACAAGTTGCCGGAGAACATTTCGGGCATTGTGGAGTACGATAAAAATGGAAAGCGAATCGCCCACATTACGGTGGACGTATACGCGAAAGGCACGACGGTTTCCGATGATTCCACCCCGATTGCCAGAGTGGAGACCTCGAAAGGAGAATGATTGATATGATTTCACGGCTGAAAGAATTATTTTCCGAAAAAAACGAATCCGCGAAAAAAGGATTTCTGAAAAAGGGATTTTCGAAAAGCGGATTTCAAAAAAAAGAATTTCATAAACGGGAAGGTTCCTCGCTGATTTCGGTAATTATCGGGGTCGTGTTTCTGTCGGCCATCGGGCTGACCGTTCTCACGGTTTCCACCCGGTACGCGGTCACGACGATTGTGGATCGCAATTCGGCGGATAATTTTTACCAGACCGAGGGGATTCTGGAGGAGGTCCGCACGGGACTTTTGGAGAAGGCGGGAGACGCCAGCGAGAAGGCTTACAAGGAAATTCTGGAAAATTACACCTCGGAGAAGGGCTCCATGAAGGAAAAGTACGCCAAGGAGTATCTGAGCGGTTTTATCTCGACTCTGATGAATGACGACATAACTTATGACCCAAAGAATATTGATGACAATCTGGGGAAGCTGCAGGAATGTTCGGACAAGACGCTGGATTTGCTCAAGGGCATGACACGGGTGCCGGACGCCGTGAAAGTAAAAGAGAATACAAAGCTTGAATATGTTTTTAATTATGATAAAAAAAGCGGCTATTCTATGACGCTGAAAAATCTCATCATTGACTATACCAATCCGGCGGATTACCGCACTACGATTGATACGGATATCGTGTTCAGGGTGCCGGATTACAAATTTCAGGGGGATTCCACTCTGGATGAGTTAAAGGATTACATCGTGATTTCCGACGATACCCTGTCTGTGGCCGATACTATGAAGCCCTCTTTTACCGGCAGTATTTATACAGGAAATTTTGACGAGGGAATTCGCGTCGGGACGCAGAGCAATGTGACATTTGCCGGGAAGGATATTATCAGTCGAGGCAATCTAAATGTTTACACGGGAGCCAATGTGTCTCTGGCCGGGGAATCCGGGACGGCGGCGGGAAACCTGTGGCTGCAGAATATCTGCCTGAAGCCTTATGGCGCTGAGGGGTCCAGCCTGTCCACCCAGTTCACCATGAATGAAAACGCCTATATTGCCAACGATCTGGATATCGAGGATAACAACGCGACTGTGACGCTGGCAGGCAAATATTACGGCTACAGTTACAATAAGGAAAATGACGGTTCTTCTACGGAAATGGCCAACGCGGATTACAGCAGCGCGATTCTTGTCAACGGCATGAATACGACGATTAATGGGGAAGATTTGGATAAAATGATTCTGGCGGGGCGCGCTTTTGTGGATCAGAACGACAAGAATATGGCTTCTGCTTCTTCCAGCATCATGACCGGTGAATCTATGTCCGTGCGGAGCAACCAGCTTGCTTATCTGGTGCCGGATTCCTTTGTAGAGTCCAACCCCATGGCGACAGGTGATTTTTCTACCATTGAGAATTCTTTGAAAACAAGTTTGAAGGATGACCCGGTGCTGGGGCCTTATTTGAAACCGGGTGAGCCCTATACGGCCAACTACAGTCAAGACGGCTATGTGTTTTTGTTTTTGAATTTCGCCAGCGAGCAGAAGGCCAATGAGTATTTCAGGGATTATTTTGACGGAACTCTTGCCGAGAAAGCTGAGACGAATAATAGTTCTATGATGAAGGATGAGGAGGGAAACCCGATTGTCGGTACGGATCAACTGAGGGAGAGGGCGGAGACTTACCTTACCTCGGCGACAAATATGAATAACAACAAATTTTCCAGTAATCTGTATCTGATTGCGGGAAATATTGTATACAATTATGATGCGACGGATGGTGGTCCCAACATGCAGGCGGCCAATTATTACGACGGTTCCGGTAAACCGCAGGCGGCCCTGCTGGCGGACGGAAGGGCATAGCGCTTAATTATCTGGGCAAGTGCCTGACGCTTTTGAACTCCGGCAGTGCGGGACGGGATACCGATATCCGCCTTCATAAGCAGGATGTGACCAATTCGGGTGAGACGGTGGTCAAGAAGGATCCGCCGCTTGTGTCGGATAAGATTATTGACGTGAGCAAGATTGAGAGTAAGATTGCTAATGAGAATGGAAGCGAATTTAAGAAATATAGCGATGGGAAGTTTATAGTGGCGCATGGAAATTATAATATTTCTTCTCCTGAGAAGGGATTGCTAGTCGCTACCGGCGATGTGACCGTGAACGCAAATTTCGAGGGATTGATTCTGTGCTGCGGCAAGGTGACCGTGAACGGAAATTGCGAGCTGAAACACAATATGATTATGGTAGGAAATATTTTGGAAGAAATTGAAAAGGACACCGAAAACCCCGAATACGCGAAATTTTTCAAGGCGTTTAACGGGGAGTACACCGAGGATCCTACGGCGCTGGAGGACTGCGTGTCCTATCAGAACTGGGTTAAAAACGGATAATAAATAGCTGGAAGCTATTTATTATCCGTCTAAAAAACAGCTAAAAGCTGTTTTTTATCCAATGTGACTGACAAGCAGCCGTCAGAAAAGCTAAAAGCTGTTTTTTATCCAACGTGGTTGACAGTAGTTGTGTGCTGTTTTTATCCATCACGGTTGACAATGGGTAAGCTATTTTATCTGTCATGTCTAACAGATAGTTATCATGGCTGTTTGGATTACTGTTTTAGAAGGGAGGCGGCGGATTTGAGAAAAAAAGAAGGATTTTCTCTGGTCGAGTTGATTATCGTGCTGGGCATCATGGCGATTATGACCGGGCTTGCGGCCTTTGGCTTCGGGTATTTCCGGCTGGCGGACGCCAAGGAACTGGCCAACCAGATCAACAGCGGCCTGTCCGATTTGAAAACAGAAAATATGGCAAAGAGCAATCCGGTGTACATGCATTTGTATGAATACGATGGGGATTATTATATCGCGTTTGTAGAGGATAAAGAGGGCGATGGGGATGACCCGACAAAATGTCCGAATGATGGGACGGGTAACGCGGTGGGCGACAGCGGCATAAGCATTACCTATAATAAGGACGGGGCCAGTGGGAGCAGTTCCAGCATGGTCAGCCTCAAGGGGAATCCGCTGTGTTTTAACATCCAAAAAAAAGACGGCTCGTTTACTGCGATAGGGGGCAAATCGCTCCCGGAGGAAATTTACATTTCCGCGGACGGATTTGACTATAAAATTACAATTGTGAAAGATACCGGAAGGCATTATGTAGAAGGATAAGGGAAGGATGGTGATCCTGTGAAAAAATTGAATAAAGAGGGTTTTTCCCTGATTGAGCTGCTGATCGCCATTTCCATAACGGCTTTTATGACCCTGGCAATCGTCGGGCTTCTGGGGTACGGCTCCCGCAGCATGAGTCTGACCCAGGCCAAGGTGGCGCTTCAGAACCAGGCGAAGGACGCCGTGAACCATATTTCCGCCTATGTGCAGGAGGCGAGCGACGTAGAGTGGTACGACGAGACGGGGACGCCGCCCAAGACGGTAAAGTCGCCCAAGACGACGAATAAGAACGCGCTGGTGATTACAAAGACCACCGTGAATAATTCCGTGTCCAGCACCATGGATCCGACCACCGGGAAAGCGGAGGGAAAGCCGACGGAGACGTCCACCTGGTATTATTACTGGCTGGAAGGGGACAGCGTTTACTTTATCTCCTATGATAATTATGCGGCAGAGAAAGGTATTCCTACTGGCCCCGCTGTGACGCCCGACTTTCCGGCGACACTGATGAGTGATGATGCGAAAGAAAATGAAAAACTTATTAAAAAACGAGTTCTGGTGGAAAATGTAAAGGACTTCCAATGCGAGGTAATAGAGGATGCTGATACCAAACGGAAGGTCGTGCGTGTGACGCTGACAATGGAAGATGATGTTTCCAGTTATGTTTGCAAAAAAGATATCTTTATGAGAAATCAGTGAGGAGGCGGCTGTGATGAAAAATAAGAAAAATG
>CANPZR010000139.1 GCA_947589175.1 uncultured Lachnospiraceae bacterium
TACTTTCAGGGATTAATAAGTTCAGGTATATGGATATGTCTTTATCTAGAACTGGCTACTGTGTGAAAAGTAACAAACATTCTTCCATCTGCCGCATGCTCTTTAAGGAGCAGATATTTTTCAGCAGCGTCATATACACATTAAGTACGGGTGTTTATTGTAGTAAGGGGTACGATTCCATTTACAATCTTATTGCCAGACGCCTCAGGATTACTATGGATTATAGCAAGAAACATTAAAAAAGCATAAAATTTACATAAAATAAAAATTTTTCTGTTAGGTTTTGCCGATTTGAAACGTTATATATTATAGAGGGGCAAATAATGGGCAAGTGGGGGGAGTGCCGAAAGGCCGGTTCTTGATATCATCTAAACCTCCGTTTTTTTGTTTTTTGAAAAATGTTTTTGTTGGCATTGACGGATAATTAAATTATAAGTATAATATAATTATGAATAGCATCAATTTTGAATGGGATGAAAATAAGAATCTCATTAACCAAAAGAAACATGGAATTGATTTTGAGGAAGCTGCAACGGTTTTTTATGATGTGAATGCAATTCTGTTTGATGACCCGGATCACTCGATGGAGGAGGATAGATTTTTGATAATAGGTATTTCCAAACATGAAAATTTATGTATCGTCAGTCATTGTTACCGTTCAGAGGATAGCATTATCCGGATCATTTCGGCAAGAAAAGCAACCAAGAAGGAGATACGAACTTATAACGAATACGCAAATGGAGGTGATATATGATGAAGGCAGAGTATGATATCGAAAAATTAAATCCCAGAAAAAATCCTTATTCCAATAGGTTAAAAAAACAAGTCACAATCAACATTGATAATGATACGATAGATTTTTTTAAATCACAAAGTGAAGAATCAGGAATACCCTATCAAACCCTTATCAATTTATATTTATCGGATTGCGCGAAGCAGAAGAAGCGCCTGCGGATGAGCTGGAAGTAAGAGGGGGGGAAGAAGCGGTGGCTGTGGGCACAGGAAATGGCAGTGCCGAAAGGCCGGTTCTTGATATCATCTAAACCTCCAGCACCAGAACCCCGTTTTCATCGTACACGGTCTTATAATCCCGGCGCATGGCGTCCAGATCCGGAATGGCGTAATTATTCATTTCATAGGCGCCGACGACGATATAGGACACATGGTATTTTTCAAGCAGCTCCGGGCGCTTTGCGGGATCCTCGTACATCGTCTTTACGTCCGCCTCGTTCTGCGCGTAATCCAATCCGTGATAGTAGAGAAATGTGCCGGAGCCGCACACGATATTGCGCCCGGTGAGGGACGCGACGGCGTTGTTGTGATTGTTGTTTGTGAGGAAAATATCCGAGGGCTCCGTGTTATCCTCCACCCACTCGCAGAGGGAGACGTAGGAGGCGTCGTACAGCTCGTAGTCGGAGACATACTCCCGCCCCATCGTGAGGAGGGCGGCGAACACGCCCAAAAAGGCAGTCATGGACACGAAGATGACGCGCCGATCCTTTTCCCCCGCGGACATGGTATCCCAGACAAAATCCGAGACGGCGGCGCAGAAGAACAAATACGCCACGAGCAGCAGCTTGTTGTTGTCGTAGGGGTTCGGCTGAAAGAGGATAAATTCGCTCATGAGCCAGATGGCGATGCCGGGCAGGGCGATTTTGCACTGCTTTTTCGTGCCGAATACCAGCATGGCAAGCGTGAGGAAAAACATGATTCCCAGGTTTTTGATGTAAAACATCAGGTAGCCGTCGCCACTGTCCGCGCTGTTGGCCCAGTTGAAGCTCCCCCGCACGAACTGTTCCCCCTGCGCCTGCTGAAAGGTAAAGCCGAACAGCTGCGGCAGGGCGAGAACCAGCACGACGCCCAGGAACACGCCCCAGAGGAGAAGGGGCTTCCGGTTCTTTGCGTGTACCAGAAAATATACGAGAACGCCAGCGAAAAGGCCCGCCAGAGCCAGTCCGATGGTGAGGATGGCGTTCGCGGAGAGCGGGTTTTCGGACTGCTGGCGGTTCCGGATTAGGCACATCGCGAGCAGAAACAGGACGACGGCGCCAAACCGCCCTAAAAGGGGCAGGCGCTTTGCCTCCGGGCGCTCTGCCAGAATATCCTGCAGGAGAAATATGCCGCAGCACACGCCCAGAGCCAGAAAGGAGTGGGTGTGGATCAGCACCAGGCCGCCCGCCAGAACTCCGGAGAGCACAAAGCAGCGCATATTTTTGTGCTCCCTGGCGTGCAGCAAAAGCGCGAGAACCGGAAAAAGGATGGCCCATCCGAACAGGGTGGCGCGCTGGGGAATCAGCATGTCGCAGATGACATTGTGCCACTGGATATTTTCTGTCACATAGTTGGTGGGCGTCTCGTAAAACGCGGTGAAAATCCGCGAGAAATTTTCATTGTTAAATCCCTTATTCAAAAAGTAGACAAAGCCGAAGCCGCCGTTCAGGAAAAACAGCGCGAAGGCGAGTATGGATTTTCCGCGGCAGGAGCCGTCTGCGCCGTGAAGAAGCCTGCGGATGGTGAAATACGCGCCGAAAAATACCTGCAAAAGCGCCGCGAACATGGGGAGCAGGTAGGCGATGCGCAGGGAGCTGCCAAAGAGATACAGGCTGGAGGAGATGCTATCGGACAAAAACGGGTAGGCAAGCCTTGTGCCCGGCAGAAGGGAGTACTCCGGCGGGAAGGTGTGCTGCCTGGCGATGCTGGTGATGAATCCCAGGTGCATGTTCATGTCTCCGTAGGTGCTTTGCCCGCTGTGCATGGCGCCGTCCACATAGGAAATGGTGTGGTGGAGCAGTGTGATCACGACAAAGAGGTACAGGGGGAGCAGAAGGAACAGGACGGGATCGTCCGTGAACCATTTTTTGAAGCGGGCCATAAGGCCGGCTCCGGCGGACTTTCCCTCTGTGCCGCCTGTCTTGCCTGCGCCCGCCGTTCGAGCCCTGTCTGTGCCGCCTGTCTTGCCTGCGCCCGCCGTTCGAGCCCTGTCTGTGCCGCCTGCCCTGCTTGCGTCTGTCGTCCGGAATTTACCCATCTGGGGGGGGCAATATCTGCCTTCCCATGGCAAAATACGCCGCCGCCGTGAGCGCGAGCATCGTAATCAGGGCGAGTATGTGGGCGGTGACGGTGAAATCAAACAAAAACGCGTAAATCACCGGCAGCCACTGGAGGGAAAAGCTCCCCAGAACGCTTCCCATCAGAAGAATAAAGCCGTTCTTTACGCCGGGCAGATTTTCCTTTTTAAAAAACATAAAAGACAGTAAGATTCCCAGTATCTGAAATAGTAAAAAATAGCCGATTCCCATTATGTTTCCGGACAGTGTACCAAACATGACAGCCTCCCTTTTATAATTGCGGGGAAAGCCATACCGCTTCAACCGTACATGAAAGCAATGACGCTTTTATCCCCGAGATATTATGGACTTCTGAACTTGATATCATTGTATAAAATATCCTTGTACTTGTCAATGAAACCTCTATTTGTTATACTGATAGCGATGAATTAAAAAAATGTAATCATAGCTCACAATGAGAATCATGTTTACAGTGTGAAAATAATTCACAATGCAAGCATTTGCTATATGTGTCGGAGCGCCACAGAATAGCAAAGCGAACATATTCGCTATGGATATACAGAGATGCGCTCCGGAATGGAGGATTATATGACGATTCAGATACAGGTAAAACTGGATTTAAAATCGCTGGGGAAGTTTCTGATTTATCACTATTACACCCAGGTGTCCGGCGTGATCAGCGTGGTGATCAGTCTGGCGGCGCTTTTTGGACTGATTTTCCGGTGGAGCGGATGGCTTCCCATGCAGCGGGGGATTCTGATCGTGCTGGCGCTGATGTTCACGGTGCTGCAGCCGCTCATGCTGGTGTGGCGGGGGAATAAGCAGCTGCACTCGGAAGCGTTTGCGGAGCCCTTCTGTTATACCTTTGACGACAGCGGCGTGGTCATTACTCAGGGGCGGGACCGGCAGCAGTTCCCGTGGGACGACGTGCGCAAGGTGCGCTGCCGCAAGGACGCGGTTTATGTGTACATGTCCACGGTCAGTGCCTTTGTCATTCCCAGGGAGCAGTGCGACGGACAGTTCGAGGATCTGGTGAAGCTGGCGACAGAGAAAATGAGGGATAAAAAATGACGCGGGAGAGCTGGAGCGAGAGGGACACATTTCTTTTGGGAAAGGAATTGGGCGAGAGCGCAGAGCCCGGAGATATCTATCTCTTAGAGGGCGATCTGGGAGTGGGAAAGACGGTCTTTGCCAAGGGATTCGCGGAGGGGCTCGGCATCTGTGAGCCCATCACCAGCCCCACCTTTACGATTTTGCAGGAGTACGAGGAGGGCAGGCTTCCCCTGTACCACTTTGATGTGTACCGGATCGCGGATGTGGAGGAGATGTACGAGATCGGATACGAGGCGTATTTCTTCGGCGAGGGCGTCTGCCTGATTGAGTGGGCGTCCCAGATTCGAGATATTCTGCCGGATTCGTGCTGTCTGGTGCGCATTGAGAAAAATCTGGAAAAAGGATTTGATTACCGGCGGGTGACAATCGCGCCGGACTACGGGAATGGAGGGATGGAGCTATGAATTTACTGGCAATTGACAGTTCGGGACTGCCGGCGTCCGCCGCGCTGCTAAGCGGGGACATTCTGGCGGGAGAGTACACGATACACAACAAAAAAACCCATTCCCAGACGCTGCTGCCTATGGTGGACGCTATGCTGCAGATGGCGGGAGTGGATATCGGAGAGATTGACGCAGTGGCGGTGTCTTCGGGGCCGGGCTCCTTTACCGGGCTGCGGATCGGGGCCTCTATGGCAAAGGGGCTGGCGCAGGCGCTGCGCATCCCCGTGATTCCGGTGCCGTCTCTGGAGGGGCTTGCCTATAACCTGGCCGGAGCGGACGCCTTGGTATGTCCTCTGATGGACGCGAGGAGAAATCAGGCCTATTATGGAATTTACGATGTGAGCGGGCAGGCGCCGGACGCCCTGGCGCCCCAGGCGGCGGCCCCGCTTGAGGAGGTCATAGAGAGGGTGAACGCTCTTGACAGGCCGGTAATCTTTATAGGTGACGGTATTCCGGTATTTCAAGAACAATTAAATCGTGATTTAACTGTGAAATTCCGGTACGGAGCGGACAGCGTGCGGTATCAGAGGGCGTCCTCTGTGGCGGCGCTCGGAAAGATTTACTGGGAGCAGGGCCGGGCGGTGCCGGCGGCGGAGTTCGCGCCGGTGTATTTGCGTCTTTCCCAGGCGGAGCGGGAGAGAAAGGAAGCGCTGGCAAAAATTACATGTGGAAATTAAAAAAATAATCTGCTATAATGGGGACAAACGATGAGAGGGGGGATTATTTTTGACAGATACAAGATACAAGGACGGGCGCGAGCGTGACATACAGTGCCATGCCTGTGGCCGCAGGATTCAGATGTATAAGGGAATCTGGCAGGAAGATGCCCTGATCGTTAAAAAGAGCTGGGGATTTTTTTCGGAAAAGGATACGGAAATCCACGAATTTGCTCTGTGTGAATCATGTTATGACAAACTGACGGCCGGCTTTAAAAAGCCGGTAAACATTCGACAGCAGGCTGATCTTTTTGAGCAGTGTCCTGATACAATGTAAAACCTCCAATCGGCAGAGACCGCTGATCCCGGGAAATGGGACCGGCGGTTTTTGCTGTGCGTTGTTTACGGTTCTGTTACTTTTTGGTGTTAAATTATCAGTGATGAGGTTAGCGTGAAAAATAAGCTCGATAGCTTATTTTTTCAGAAATGAGGAGTTTTATGCAGATTTTGATTGTGGAGGATGACAAAAACATACGGGAGCTGATTCGCCGGAATCTGCAGTTGGTAGGTTACGACTGCCAGGTATGCCGGGACGGCCGGGAGATGGAGCGGGCGCTGGAGGAGAGCAAATTTGACCTGATTCTGCTGGATGTGATGCTGCCGGGGCTGTCCGGCTTTGATCTGATTGAAAAATGCGTCGGCACGCCGGTGATTTTTGTCACGGCGAAGGGAGAGCTGGAGGACAAGATTCAGGGGCTCACCCTGGGGGCGGAGGACTATATTGTCAAGCCCTTTGAGATGATGGAGCTGATCGCGCGGGTGAATGTGGTGCTCCGCCGGTTCCAGAAGGAGGAGAGGCGCTTTTTGCTGGGCGGGGTGGAGGTGAATCTGGACCGGCGCACGGTTTTTCGGGACGGCGCGGAGATTGAGCTTGCGCCGCGGGAATTTGCCCTTTTGGAAGTTCTGATTGAAAACCGGAATATCGCCCTGTCACGGGACAAGCTGCTGGAGCTGGCATGGGGGTACGATTACGAGGGAGAGACCAAGACCGTGGACGTGCATATTCAGCGGCTGCGGAAAAAGCTGGGCTGGGAGAGGTACATAAAAACCGTGATAAAGGTGGGATACCGTCTGGAGGTGGCGCGGTGAGGGTATGGCAGAAGCTCATGCTGTTGGTGTTAGCGATCAGCGTGTTGTTTGTAAATGCGGGGATTTACGCCGTGTTTCAGATGACGTATCACAAAAATCTGGAGACGGAGCAGGTCCGGGGGGAGACGGCGTATCTGGTCATGCGAAAGAGCGTCATTAAGACCATGCGCGCGATGGAGGAGCAGAGCCGGCTGACGGATGCGGCCGCGGCGGA
>CANPZR010000140.1 GCA_947589175.1 uncultured Lachnospiraceae bacterium
GACTACATCCGGCTGAAAGACAGCTTTATCCTGGACCGCCGCAAAATGAAGCTGGCCCCGAAGGATATGCTGGTTCTTCACCCCCTCCCCCGCGTCAACGAGATTTCCACGGAGGTGGACGACGATCCGCGCGCCGTGTACTTCAAACAGGCGCAGTACGGCGTGTATATCCGTATGGCCCTTATCATGACTTTACTGGAGGTGATTCCGTCATGTTAGAAATCGGAGGATTGAACGAAGGATATGTGATCGACCACATCCGCGCGGGCGGCGCCATGGAGATTTACAACTACCTGGGGCTGGAGCGGCTGGACTGCTCAGTCGCCATCATCAAAAATGCCCGGAGTAATAAAATGGGAAAAAAAGACATCATCAAGATTGAGGGCCCCATCGACATCAACTTAGACGTGCTCGGCGTACTGGACGATCACATTACCATCAATACCATTAAAGACAATAAGATTGTAGAAAAAAGAGTATTGCAGCTGCCGGATCTGGTCACCAACGTAATCAAGTGCAAAAATCCCCGCTGCATCACATCCATTGAGCAGGATCTGCCCCACCGCTTCAAGCTGACGGACAAGGATAACCGGGTCTACCGCTGCCTGTACTGTGAACAGAAATTTTCCAGAAGGCGCAGATGATACGCGGTATGCAGATATGCGAGAAACGCAAATACGACGCAAATACAATAAATACACAAGGCATGGTGCCTGCGTAAGACGCAGGTGCTGTGCCTTTTTATATCTCCCTCCGAATCAGCCCCAGCCGTTCAAACACCGGATACAGATAGCTGGCCCCGAAGGTTCCCAGACGCTTGGGACCCTTGACATACCCCTCGCTCTCCATCAGTTCCACCGCTTTCCGATAGGCGGCGTTGACCGTAGAGCGGGTGATGGATTTTTCTTTTCTCGAGACAAACAATTCATTTCCCGCAATCCGATAGGTAAATGCCAGATTCTTTGTCGTGTGAAATTCCGTGCCCTGATGAGCTGCCAGCAGATCCCAGAGTTTCCTTTCCTCTTCCGTGTACTGCGAAGTATCCGCATATCTAGCCATAAGTCACGCCCTCCTGACAATATTCCGACTCATACACCGACCATGTCCTGTACTTCCGATCATGCCCTGCTTCCCCTACTTCATCACGTGCATCTTCCTGGCCACCAGATAAAGCCTGCGCCCCATGGGAAAATCAAACAATTCCTCTCTGGTCAGCCCCTTTAAGAGAAGGAACATGACAAAATAGACCGCAACGGCCACAAACAGGGACGCCAGCGTCCGCACCAGATTGGACGCGATTACAAGTCCCAGGCCCGCATAGACAATGGTCAGCGCCACCGACATCCACAAAGATGCAGCCAGGGGAGTCAGAAACGTCTTGACAATCTCCTGCCTGTACTCCGGCACAAAGCGCCGGATAGCCATGAGATTCAGCAAAGACACCACAATCGGGAATGTGACGTTGCCGAGAATCAGGGAGTAAATGCCGAGACTGGTGTATTTCAGCAAGAGAACCACAAATCCCACGTGCAGCGCCAGCGAAATCGCCGAGTGAATCACCGGATAGCGCATTTTATTGATGCTCTGCAGCGCCCCTCCGGTCACGTTGGACAGGGCGTAAAATACAATGGCAAGCGAACCCGCCGCCAGCATGTGACCTCCCAGCACATAATCCGAGCTGGGAAACAGCATCCGAACGATGGGCTGTCCCAAAAAGATAAATCCCGCCGCGCAGGGAATGGCGATGATCATATTAAATTTGATGCCAGCGGAGACGTTATACCTCCACTGTTCCACGTCTCCCTCGGTGTACGCCGCCACGGCGCTGGGAATCAGCGAGGACGCGAGCGCTGTGGAAATGGCGATGGGAACGCTGCACAGCACCCGGTATTTGGAGCTGTACACGCCCACCATGCTCTTGATGGTGAGGGCGCTCATACCGCTCCCCCCGGAAATGGCGCCGAATAATTTGTAGTCAATCAGCCCGCTGATATTGTACACGGTCTGGGACAGAATTACGGGCAGTATGGTGGCGAGAAGAATCACAAACAAATGGGAAGACGACACCATGTCCACAGAACGGGTGCGGTCCCGTCTCTCCAGCTTCTCCTGCACGGGCCGGTAAATCCAGTACACGAACAGCACGATAAGCAGCGCCGATGCGGCTCCCAGACAGGTTCCGAGCGTACCGCCCGCCGCCCCCCATGCCGCCTGGCGGATGGAATCCGCGTTCCATTTCATAAAGAGATAGCTGGCCGTCACACTGACCACGGCGTTGACAATCTGCTCAATCACCTGTGAAAAAGCGGTGGGAACCATCGTCTTTTTCCCCTGGAAAAATCCACGGAAAACGCCTAACAGCGCCACAATAAAAATCGTGGGGGCGAGCACCCGCAGCGGAATCTGCACGCCCACATATTCCGGGTAAATATACTCCTCGATCAGGCCCGCGCCGAACAGCAGCACGCAGCCAAAAATACCGCCTGACGCCACGGCAAAGGCAAGGCCCACGCGCAGGGTCCTTCCGGTGTTCTTGTGCTGCCGCTTCGCCTGCTGGGCGGAGATAATCTTGGACATGGCAAGCGGCAGGCTGTAGGATGAAATAATAAGCACCAGATCGTAAATTTCAAAGGCGACCGCGTAGATGCCGTTGCCTTCTTCCCCCAGAATGTTGGACATGGGAATCCGGTAGACCATTCCGATCAGGCGCACCAGAAGGGAGGCCATAGCAAGAAGCCCTCCCTGTTTTAGAAAATCGGTTCTGTTTTTCTGTATCTCTGTACTCAATGGAATTTCATCCTCCCGTTGTAATGTGTAACTATTATTTAATCTTGACCAGTTTCTGCCGGTTCTTCGGAAAAACGGCGATATAAGTCTTGCCGGGATTGATGGAAAGCGTCGCCCCCGTCTCGTCCTCGTAGACCATGGTGTTATTTTTCTCATTCCGGCTCCAGGTTATATCGCGCCTTTTGCCGCGGGTGAAATAATAGCCCTTTCCGGTGTTATGGGTCAGCTCCATCGTCTGATACCCGTTCCGGTCGATATTTTTCTCCTCCACGAACTGCACGATGACATTTTTAAAAGCAAGCTGCTTTTTGCTCTGGATATCCATGTGCTTTCTGCCGTACTCGGACAGGAGATACTGCTTCTTTTTGGCGCTGTATTTCAGATTGCAGGTGGAGTAATAGGAAAAGGGAAGGCTGACGCTTTTGCCCTTTTTCCCGCCGGGCAGATCCGTCTCCTTTTCGTAAAAATCGAAGTGCTCCGCCTGGCGCCCCTCCCGCTTTTTCAGGGAATACTTTAGCTTCTTCGCGCCCTTTTTTATCCTCTTTCCGTTCGTGTATACATTGTGCGGCGCCGACATGCTGTAATCCCGGTAGAACACCGTAGAGCCAATACCGGATAAGCCGCTCAAATTCTGGGTGCGGAGCTCGTCCATCTTATTCACCGCGTACTTCGTGTGCCCGAAATGACAGAAAATGGCGTCCCACTCCGAGGCAAATTGTACAAAATAATGTCTCGCGCTGCGCACCGAGCCGGTTGTCTTTATATTGTCCACGTCCTGATAGATTGCGAGCATCCGGGTGATACCGCCCTCCGCTAACGCCTCGTATATAATATCCGCCCGCGACGTGCCCTTCTGACGGTCATACGCGTACTGGATATTGTTAATCACCACCGCTACCGGCCGCTTCTTTTCCACCGACGGCTTTACCCACTGCCCCGTCAGAGAACTGCGGACCAGTCCCTCGTGGGGATCCTTTGTGGGCTCCGGCTGCGGCGCATCCGCCATCTCACCGGATTTTGCCACGTCCGTGGGCGTCATTGTCTGCTCCGCGTCCTTCCCCTGAAAGAAAATCACTCCGCAAAAAACAAGCAGCAGAACCGCGGCTCCGGCAAATACCCCTATTACGATTTTTTTCTGCTTTGAATTCATCCCTGCCTCCTAATTCCCAATTTTCCTGCTTTGAATTCATCCCTGCCTCTTGATTCCCAGTTTTTCCATAATATCCCTCTGCGCCTGCTCCATGGCCGCGCGCTCATCCTCCTCAATGTGATCGTAACCGAACAGATGCAGCATACTGTGCACGACGAGGAAGGAAAATTCCCGCTCATCAGAGTGCCCGTACTCTTTCGCCTGCTCCCGAATCACATCACCGCACAGGACGATATCCCCCAGCACGAGCTCCTCCGTCTCCGGCGACACCGCGATGGTCGCGAGGAAGGCGTCCCCCTCAAAATCACCGGGGCTGTCGTACTCCATCATGGGAAAGCTGAGCACGTCCGTGGGCCTGTCCACCTGGCGGAACTCCCGGTTCAGTCTGTGAATCTCCTCCTTTGACACAAGGGTCACGCTGACCTCCGGCTCGTAGGGGCATCCCACATAATCCGTCACACAGGATATCAGCTTCTCTAGCTGCTTGTCCACCGGAAACCCGAACTCCCCGCCCCACTCATTTTCATATAAAACCGTCATGGCCGTCCTGTCCTCCTGCCGCCCTTTGCGTTGTTCTTCCGGGACTCTTTATATTTTTCCCTGGCCTCGTATTTCTCATAGGCATGTACAATTTTCTGCACTAACGGATGGCGCACCACGTCCTTGTTGGTCAGGTAGCTGAACCCGATCTCCTCCACGTCCTTCAGGACGCGGGACGCCTGTTCCAGACCGGACTCCGCGCTGAAGGGCAGATCCTTCTGGGAGAGATCCCCCGTAATCACCACCTTGGAGCCAAAGCCGATGCGCGTCAGAAACATCTTCATCTGCGCGGGCGTCGTGTTCTGCGCCTCATCTAGAATAATAAAGGCGTTATCTAGCGTCCGGCCCCGCATATAGGCGAGCGGCGCCACTTCGATCAGTCCCTTTTCTGAATTTTTCATAAAGCTCTCCGCCCCCATGATCTGATAGAGGGCGTCGTATAAGGGCCGCAGATACGGGTCGATCTTGCTCTGGAGATCCCCCGGCAGAAATCCCAGATTCTCCCCCGCCTCAATGGCCGGCCTGGTGAGGATAATCTTGCCCACGTCGTCATTTTTAAACGCCTGGATGGCCATCGCCATGGCGAGATAGGTCTTTCCGGTTCCCGCCGGGCCGATGCCGAACACCATCATCTTCTCCTGAATCTGCCGCACATACTTCTGCTGTCCGAGCGTCTTAGGCTTGATCGGCTTTCCCTGAATCGTATAGCCCACCAGCTCCTTGTCGATCTCCGCCAGAGACACATCCGAGTGCTCTTTGACCAGCGATAATATATAATCCACGTTCTGCTCCGTGATATCATTGCCCCGCTCTGACAGGCGGGTGAGCTCCCGAAATACATACTCGGCGTCTTTCACCCGGCTCTCCTCGCCCATAAGCTTCACCGCGCCATCCCGCGGAACCACGCTGACATTCAGGGCGCGCTCAATAATCTTCACATAGGCGTCCATTCCGCCAAAAATATTCCGCTCGTGTTCCGCCGGTATATCCAGTTTCAATTCGTAATTTTCCATACTGTCCTCATTCCGGAGCGTTTACGCGACGGGGCGATGAGAAAGCTGCGTAGCAGTTTCTCATCTGCCATCCATAGCGAACTGCGTTCGCTTTACTATTCTGTGACGCTCCAGCACAAATAGTCGTGAGAAAAATAAGCTATCGAGCTTATTTTTCTCATTATCCTTCATTTCTGAGCGGGCTGCGTCCGCTCCTGATCCGTCACGGGCTTTTCCCCGGTCTGGCTGCACAGAAAAGAAATATCCGCCAGAATCTTCCAGTTCTCCTCATCCTGCTTTTTCATGACCGCCGAGCGGGAGACAATCTTCATCCCCCGGTCGGTAAGCCTTGTCAGCACGCGCCGGTACCAGGCAAGCCCCTCTTTTTTCAATTCATCCGTGGTGCGGCTGGCGCTTTTTTGATCGTACTCGATATAAACGGCCTGCCGCACATCCACCGGGTACTCAAACGGGTGGATCACACGGTCTGTCCATACCGTGGTCATTATATCATATTTGTGGGAATTATCCAACCATTTAAAGGGATTTCTTATAGAAAAACTTTGTCCGCCCAATTCCAACTCAAGGGCTTTCAGCTCCCGGCCCGTGTAGACCTTTTTGTCATAGGATACGGGAATCGTCTTCTCCTTTTTCTTATTTACGAGAATGGTGACCGTTCCCCGGGCCGCCACGCCGATTTTTTCCGTCACCGTGTCGCTGTCGTCCGTAATCGGCACAATTCCGCTTATGAGAATCTGACCCTTTTTTACCTTGTCTCCTTTTTTCACGCAGGCGGTTCCCCGGTTGACGGAAATCTCCTGAACCACGCCGCCGTACAGCGCGGTTACATGGCAGGGCTGCTTTTCCGCCTCATGGATCACTCCCTCTTTTCCCTCCTTGATGGAAATCTGCAGGACGCTTCCCTTTTCCTCGGCGGACACCCAGCTGATGTCCGGGTGCACCCGCCGTATTTCCTTCTCAATGGCGTCGCAGTTAAGGCGACTGCGCTTCATGCCCGGATAGACCTGCATCGCCTCCACTGTTTTCTGCAGCGTCTCCCGGGAATATCGCTCCTGCCCCCGGTATGTAATCTCCCAGACAAAGGATGAGAGAATATTCAGCAGGCAGAAAAATAATAGCATCCCGGTAAAAAAACTCAG
>CANPZR010000141.1 GCA_947589175.1 uncultured Lachnospiraceae bacterium
TGACAATGCTCCCTTCTATCGGTTCCATGATTACAGGTCCGGCTGCAGTTCCATTGTGGCATAGGCGGCAAGCATATCCGGAGTTGCCGTATAGTACCGCTTGTTTTTATTCACCTTGGCAATCTGCGCCATATCCTCGTCAGAAAGGGCAAAGTCAAAAATATCGAAATTATCGCGGATATGGTCCGGATTTTTAGAACCGGGAATCACGACATTGCCGCTCTGGATATGCCAGCGCAGAATAATCTGTGCGTTGGTCTTTTTATATTTTGCTGCCAGCTCCGCAAATACCGGCTCATTGATCAGGCTCTTATCGCCATGCCCCAGCGGATACCATGCCATCAGGCCCATGCCCGTCTCGGCAAGAATCTTTTTCAGCTCCGTCTGCGGATAGTACGGGTGCGCCTCCACCTGAACCACCTGTGGCTTCAGCTCCATCGTATCAATGGCCTCCTTCAGAAGCTCATCGGGAAAATTGGAAAGGCCAATGGCTTTAACCTTGCCTGCCTTTACCGCCTTTTCAATATTCCGGTAGCCCTCGCGCCAGTTGTCGGTGGGCTGGTGCAGAAACAGCAGGTCGATATAATCCGTGCCAAGCCTTTTCAATGTTTCGTCTACCGCCGTCTCTTTTTCATAGACCGTCGGCCAGAGCTTCGTCACCAGAAAAATTTCTTCTCTCGGCGCGCCGCTCTTTTTAATGCCACGCCCTGTTCCGCTCTCATTCATGTAGCCGTTTGCCGTGTCGATCAGGCGCACGCCGCTATTTAAGGCGCTCTCCACCGCGCTCTCCGCCTCTGCCGGCGACATCATAAACACGCCGATTCCCGCCATAGGCATCTTGACTCCATTGTTGAGTGTAATGTATTCCATGATAAATACCTCCTGTTATTTATTTATGATTCTATTATAATCCACCAAAAACTCTGTGAGAAGTTTCTCCTGGTTCATCAGTTCATACTATAAGTTATAACCACAAAAAGCACCCAGAATCAACCGGATGCTTTTGGGTTTTTTTTAGTAATTTGACTTAGCAGCATCTATTTCGTCTTTACCTTCTTTTTCGCCCAGCCGCCATAGGCTTGGACTTCCTCTCCCTCTTCATCTGTATAATCAGCATAGGCGCGCACTCTGACATAATATGTTTTCTTCCTCTTTATCTTCTTGCCAGAGGCTTTTGCCGACGCCTTTTTCACTTTCTTGTTAAAGATTATGTCTTTTTTCTTGAATTTCCCGGTTCTCGATACTTGAACCTGATAACCAGTCGCCTGGCCGACTTTTTTCCACGAAATGCTGATCTTCTTTTTTGCCCCGGTCGCCTTCAGTTTTTTAATCTTTGCCTGTTCCATAGCTACCTTCGCGGTCTGCTCCTCCGAATCCGGCTCTGTAACGCTTTCCCCGTCGGAAGGCGTGTCGGACGGATTTTCCGTAGCTGCGGGCGTGCTTGTACCGGACGAATTTTCCTCCTGAATATTGATCAGGTTGTAGTTTCTGCTTCCCAGACCAATCTCCTCGCCGTGTTCCAGCGTGTGCAGGCCATTCTGCCGCTCCACCCGCTGTTTCAGACTGTCGCTGCCCTCCGCCGCAAAGCACAGGTCAATGGCTGCCTGGTCAATCGCCACCGGATCATTGGATGCCAGAATCCCGATGTCGTGAATGTCCGGCTCTGCCGGATTTCCATCGCAGTCGCAATCGATGGATATGTTGTTCAGCACGCTGATATAAGTAATTCTGTCGCCATTTCCCAGATAATCCGACACGGCCTTGCCCGCCTCCGCCATAGACTCTGTAAAGGCGGTCTGGTCGCCGCCCCACGGGCTTGTATGGCTCTTTCCGCCGGTATGGATCAGGCATTTTCCCTCCTTAGAGCCAAGGCCGATGGAAATATTCTTGATCGCTCCGCCGAAGCCCGCCATCGCATGTCCCTTGAAATGGGAAAGCACCAGATAGGAGTCGTAGTTTTCAAAATGCGAGCCCACATAATTTGTCTTTAACTGGCTCCCGCCCGTCACGGGAATCTGCATCGAGCCGTCCGCGTCCAGAATGTCCACGTCGGCTATGTCCGTAAAGCCGTGGTCCTCTGCCACCTGCATGTGCATAGCGGTCTCTGTGCGCGAGCCGCCATATGCCGTATTGCACTCTACAATCGTGCCGGACACCGACTGCACCAGATCCCTGATCAACTCCGGTCGGAGATAATTGCTGGCAGGCGGCTCTCCGGTAGAGAGCTTGACAGCCACCTTTCCGGTGGGAGTCCAGCCAAGAGCCCGGTAAATTTCCATCAGTCCATTCGGGGAAATGTCGGAGGTGAAATAAACGGCGGATCCATTCGCGTCCATATACTTCAGGCTGCTTTCCACCGCATCCAGCGAAAATCTCTCCTCTGCATTTACCACTTTTGTTTCATTTGGCAGTGTTTTTGTTCCTGCCAGATTGCCAACAGCCAAAATCACGAGCAGCGCCGCCGCTCCCAAGGCTATCATTCTTTTTTTATTCATTCTGACCTCCTTTTTTATATGATAAGATTTACAACCAGCCCTGTCACGAGAGAAAATGCCATGACATAGGCAATATAGAGGATAAACCTCTTAAATCCCAGCACGATTTTCAATGCGCCGAGATTTGTTATCTTAGTAGCCGGACCGGTAATCATAAACGCCGCCGCGCTCCCCATGCTCATCCCCATGTCCAGCCATTCCCGGATCAACGGAATCGTCCCGCCGCCGCAGGCATAGAGAGGCACGCCGATTGTCGCGGCCATCAGGACGCCAAAGCCCTCATTCGACTTTCCGAACAGCTCCGCGAACTGATCCGCCGGGACATATCTCTGGAACAGCGCCGAGAGCAGCACGCCGATCAGAAAATACAGGCCGGTCACCCGGATGTTCCTGCCGAGGTTGAACACAAAGCGCAGGAATAGGTTGGGGTGGGTGTCATGGCTTGCCTGCGGGCTGAACCCCTCAAAATGAAAGAACGGCTCATTCCGGAAAAAGACATGCACCACAAGCCCGGCCGTGCATCCACAGACGAAGCAGGAAATGAGGCGGATCGCTAACGCCGTTGTTCCGAGCGCCGTCGAGTACATAATCAGCTGCGGGTTTAAGAGCACGCTCGACATCATGAACGCCGCCAGCCAGTCATCTCTCATCCCGTTCCGGGAAAAGGATGCCGCGATCGGAATCGTCCCATACATGCAGAGCGGCGAGGCAATTCCCAGAATACTCGCAGGAATCACGCCCCACAGCCCCCACTTTTTATCCCGGATGCGGTCAAAGGCGCCGTGGATGGCGTCCTTTGCAAAGACCGAGACGAGGGAACCGATTACCATTCCCAGAATCCAGTATCCGGCAATCTGCCGCAACTGGATCATAAAATAATAGCTAACATAAATAAACTCCCGCTGTATTATTTCAAACCATTCATTCATTGATATCCACCAGCTTGTATGTACGGCTTCCCAGACCGATCTCCTCGCCGTGCTCCAGCGTGTGCAGGCCATTCTGCCGCTCTACCCGCTGTTTCAGGCTGTCGCTTCCCTCTGCCGCAAAACACAGGTCAATCGCCGCCTGATCGATAGCAACCGGATCCGTGGATGCAAGAATCCCAATGTCGTGAATGTCCGGCTCCGCCGGATTTCCATCGCAGTCACAGTCGATGGATATGTTGTTCAGCACGCTGACATAAACAATTCTGTCGCCATTTCCCAGATAATCCGACACGGCCTTGCCCGCCTCCGCCATAGACTCTGTAAAGGCAGTCTGGTCGCCGCCCCACGGGCTTGTATGGCTCTTTCCGCCGGTGTGGATCAAGCATTTTCCCTCCTTGGAGCCAAGACCGATGGAAATGTTCTTGATCGCTCCGCCGCCGGAATTTTCCTGTACCGTCGGACTGTCGCCCGTCCCGCAGGCCGTCAGCGAAAACAGCAGCGCGCAGCCGAGAAAAACCGTTTTCATGAATTGCCTCATTTTTCCCTTCCTTTCCCATTGTGTTCATATTATTTTACAATAGCAGCGCCGCCAAATACGGCGGACATTTTCATATGGTTCAATGCGCAGTCAATGCGGGCCAGTTCCTCCGGCGTCAGCTCGATGTCCGCTGCCCCGGCATTTTCTATGAGCCTGTCTGACTTTCTCGTTCCGGGAATCGCCGCGAGATTGTCGTGCTTGCACAGCATCCATGCAAGTGAAATCTGCGCAGGCGTAGCTTTCTTTTCTTCCGCTGTTTTCTCTAAGAGGTCAATGAGAATCTGATTCTGCGCAATTCCCTCCGCGCTGAACTGCGGCATCCGGCTGCGGTAGTCGTCACTGGCAAAAGCGGAGTTCTGGTCATATTTTGCGGACAGCAGCCCATTTGCCAGCGGAGAAAACGCCACATACCCGATATTCAGTTCAAGAAGCGTGGAAAAGAGCGGCTCATGCCACCGCGCCATCATGGAATAGCGGTTCTGCACCGCCGTCACCGGACAGACGGTATGCGCCCGTCTAAGATACTCCTCATTTGCCTCGGAAATGCCCCAGTACCGAATTTTCCCCTCCTTGATCAGCTCCGCCATCGTTTCCGCCACCGTCTCCGGCTCTACATCCGGATCGATTCGGTGCTGATAGTAAAGGTCAATGGTGTCTGTACCGAGGCGTTTTAAACTACCCTCTACGGATTTTCGTATCGTTTCCGGGCGGGAGTCCGTAATCAGACCGTCCGGCGCGTGCTGCACGCCACACTTTGTGGCAATTACCACCTTATCCCGATAAGGCTTTAACGCCGCCCCCACCAGTTCCTCGTTATAGGCGGTGCTGCCATCCGGCAGAGCGCCCGTATAGCACTCTGCCGTGTCAAACATCGTATAGCCGAGCTCCACCGCCTCGTGAATCAGGCGAGTCATTTCCTTTGTATCCGACGGTGCGCCGAACGCGTGCGTCATGCCCATGCAGCCAAGGCTTACCGCGGATACCGTCAGATCCCTGCCAAGCGTTCTGTATTTCACAATAACCCTCCATTTCTATCCAAGGCTTTCCACCCATTCTCTTACTTCATCTTCCGAAGCGCCGGATGAAAAGCGCTCTCCATCCAGCCATTCTCCCGTTCCCGCTTCCTCTGCCAGAAGCTCGCCGCTCTCACCCAGTCCCGATGTAGAAGAAGTGCAGAACGGAATCACGGTCTTACCGGTAAAATCATTTGCCTTTACAAAGCTGTCGGTAGGCCATGCCGCAATGCCCCACCAGATCGGGTAGCCGATAAAAACGGTATCATAATCGTCCCAGTTCTCCACCGTCGTGGAAGTAAGCTCTACCTCCCGCAGCGACTCGTCATCGTGCTCCCTTGATACCCGGCTGTCCGCATCGGTCCAGTCCAAATCGTCGCTGGTATATGGCTCCTTCGGTTCAAGCTCAAATAAATCCCCGCCTGTGGCGTCCGCAATGTAGCCGGCTACAGCCTCCGTGTGATTCGTTGCGGAATAATAAACGACAAGCGTCTTTCCATCCAGCCCCTTTGAAGGCGTTTTTGCCTCTTGCGATTGCTCCGTGGAGCCATCACTGCTTTCCGACTGCTCCGCACAGGCGACCAAGCCGATTGTCAGCAGCATACACGCAAAAACAACAAGTAACTTTTTCATTGTAACCCTCCATTTCTGCTCATTCTATTGATTACCTACATTATAATTCAATCCCAAATGCAAGAGTAGTATCTTTTCGTTTATCAGTTCATACCTGTGGTTATAACTCAAAAAATTGGCACTTGACAGTCCACATAGATTTTGGTAAAATTATAAACAAAGAAATGTGGTTTTGTGCCGTACAGCTTTATGCTCATGCGGGGTACTACGTTTCTTTTTTTATGTCTATGATATCATACAGATACTTCTTCCCATCCTCATCAAATCGTATAATCATCCTGCCCTGAAACGCATTTTTCCCTGTCACATTCCCTTTATCATCACAAGTTGGCAACGTAAATCTTACCGTACACCTGTACCAGCCAAATTTAGCATTTTTGCTATGCTTATCATCTGAATTTTCCCTATATGCTATATTCGTTGCTATCTTAATAAGTTCAGGAATAACTTGCGAAGCATTAGCTTTTGCCTTTCCTGTTGTACCATGTGCCCTTGCACTGTAATTGCTGTTTGCATATTCATCAGGAAAATCCGAACCTATGTAGATAAGATCGTCAGTTTCATCAATCTGATACTTCTGACCAACATATCTCTTAAGATACTCTTCTACTCCAGCCCAATCAATTCTTCGCTTGCTTGAAAAGACAATCGTGTCGATTTCGACAACTCTCTGCCCTTTATTATTTATAACAATCTTTGACAAAACCACCACACTCCTTGCCTGAATCTGATTATCATTATATCATATAGAAATCATGTATACGAGAATTATTTTATTATCTAAAAACCTTATCTAAAAACCAAAACGGGCTAAACCAGATTACAGAAGCACCTTACAGAAGCACATGACTCTCCATAAACTGATTTAGCCCTAATCAAATCACTACAATAAATCAAACTACTGCGTCATAAATTTATACTCACCTCCAGCCTATGATATAGGAAGCCCGTCGACTTCCCTGACGCATCATAGGTAAGTGAGATTTCAGATGGTTTCAGCGCTGTCCTTTTC
>CANPZR010000142.1 GCA_947589175.1 uncultured Lachnospiraceae bacterium
TATTGTACTCGGTCTGGCTGGCAATGCGGTCGATCTCGTCCCGGAGAGCGTCGATCTCGCGCTGAATCGCCATCCGGTCCTCAATGGTCGTCGTGCCGTCGCTGGCCGCCTGCACGGAAAGCTCCCGGCATCTCTGCAGCATGGATTCAATCTCTGTCAGCGCGCCCTCAGCCGTCTGTATAAAGGAAATGCCGTCCGAGCCGTTCTGAGACGCCCGGTGCAGTCCCCGAATCTGCGCATGCATCTTCTGTGAAATCGCCATCCCAGCCGCGTCGTCCGCCGCCTTGTTGATCCGGTATCCGGAAGAGAGCCTGGTCGTGCTCTCCATCAGCTGGCGGTTCACGACATTTAAGTTAAAATTCGCGCGCATCGCCGTTACGTTTGTATTGATTTTCATTGTCCATCTTCCTTTCTTGCAACATTGATGATAAAGCATTTTGCCACCTGGTACAGATCCCTGTTCTTCGCACCGGAGGCTCTATCTCCTACATGAAGGGAACTTCTGTTGCCCATAATCAGGCTGTTACTGTCCATAGTAAATCCATTCCCTTCCAAATCCTTTTCAAATCCATCCAGAATCTGACGGCAGAGATCCAGATTCTCCCCTTGATCCGCCGTGACAAATCCCTTCACATGAGTTCCGCTGACGCGGAACGTGGCCTGTACTTTTCCGAGCAGGACCGAATCCATGGAAATCTCAACGCTTCCCCGGCCCTTTTCGCCGCTCTGGAACGTGACGTGGCAATCCGTCACTCCCCGCTCCGTCACAATCGGAACGTCGTACATCTGCCTGCTTCTCAATTTTTTATAAAAGGCAATTCCTCCTGCCATCCGGGCAAGAGACATCACATCATCATATGTTATATCGTCACTTTCTCTCTTTCTATCAAGAGATTCCCCGTGATTTGCGTCCAATTCTTCATAAAAATCATCCAGCGCTTCCGGGTCGTCAAACTTCTCCTGTACCGCCTCGCTCTCCTCCCGGCTCCACAGCTCCGACACGCCCCGGCGTCCCCCGGACAGATACCCTCTGGCCGCCAGAATATTTTCCAGCGTGTCCGGCATTTCCAGAGACTCCAGAAATGAGCGGATATCCTCGCCGAAATCCCGCAACGCGCCGCGGACTTCCTCCGCCAGATACTCATAGTAGCGGCTCTCCTCCATCTGGAAATCCCCGTCGTTCTCACATGCCTCCAAAAGAGCCTCCGGCGACATCTCCAGAACCGCCTCGCCCTTCTCCTTCAGCACCTTCGGCGAGAGCTTCCGCTGAAGCTGCCCGGCCAGAGATGTGTTGTAGGCCGCCTGAATCTGGTCGGAAATGGAAGTTCCCCTGGCAACTGCCGCTTCCAGCCCGCCAAACTCATCATTCACAGAGACGTCCATGCCCTCGGCCCGCTTTGTGCGGGTGGCCGACAGCAATGAGGAAAAGGAAAGCTCCCGTCCCTCTTTCAGCACCTGTCCCACAACGGCTCCGTCGCTCTTTTCAATTTTGTCAAGGAGGCGGTAAATGCCCACCATGCTCTCGCGCTCCTCAGGACTTATATCGCCCCGGTGATCCATTTTCCACAAAAACTTGCGGAACGAAATATCCTCTGTCGCCGTCTCCTCCCGGATTATGTTTACCTGCTCATCCAGCTCGTCCAAGGAAACCGACAGCGGATTTATGTTCTCTTTGATCAGCTTAGCCACTACCTGGGGTTTCAGATTCTCCATCAGCGCATTGACCTTGTTGTCATAGAACTTGATCTGCTCGATGTTCTCTCGGGTCAGCTCCATGCGGTTGTATCCCAGAATTCGGACTGCCCGCTCATTCGCCCCGGTCGTCTCAAGGCCCAGATCCTCTAAAATATCATCTATATTGCCAAATGCCTTGCGGATGGAATCCCCCAGATCCCCGCGCACCTGAGTACCCACGGCCTCGTAAGTCTGCGCGGCCCTGTCGTACTGCTCCTGCAGGGCATGACCCGTCTCGGCCAGCTCTGACAACGAAGCGGTCTCCCAGATCTGCGGCGCCCTGCCGACCAGCTCCGCGGGCGCGGCGAGCACCGTCTTTGCCGCCCGGAGAGCGTCTGTCATAAGGGCTTCATTCTCCTGCGTAACAGGAATATCTGTCTCTCTCAGCAGGGACTCCCTTGCCTGACGCTCCTGATCCTTTAATTCCTCCACAATCTGTGTCAGATTGCGTATATCCAGCTGTATCCCCTTAGCCGACATGGCCCTTGCGGCCTCCGCCGTCATGGAGAGGCGGATCTCCTCCAGCTGGCGTCTGGCGCGTATCACGTCCGCCTCGGTCTCAAACGTCCGCGCGAGAACCTCGTCGTCCGTCGCCAGCAGCTCTCTCA
The DNA here is from genome assembly GCA_947589175.1 of uncultured Lachnospiraceae bacterium. Classification (GTDB taxonomy): domain Bacteria; phylum Bacillota; class Clostridia; order Lachnospirales; family Lachnospiraceae; genus Eubacterium_F. Next base: position 2,343 of record CANPZR010000142.1, read on the forward strand.
CCGCCCCGTCGGCCTCTTTGGCAGACCACTTGGTCAGATCGGTCTTTTCCGCCTTCATGCCGTCCGCCATGCCATCCGCGATGCGGGCCAGCAGATCCGACGGAGAGAGCTCCTTTAATTCCTCTAATTGCTGGAGCAGCTTTACGTTGTCCGCCGTCACGGGAAGATTTTCCTCGTACAGCCATCTCGCCCGCTCCATTGACTTCTCCGAGACGGCGACGCCGCCCTCGGTCAATATCTCCTCAACCTTCTCCTCCAGCGCGTCAAACGTGCCGTCCGACGGCGCCTGCTCCACCCGGTCCGCAACGCCGGCCCCGATCGTCTCCGGCGTCACGGGGATGCGGCTGGACACAAAAAACTTCATCCCGGCCGCCGTGATATCCTGTCCTTGTCTGGCCAGATCGGCCGCATGAACTAACGCCTTCTGATTCTCCTCAGTCAAGGGAAGGCCGCTCTGGGCAAGCTGATCCTGAACCTCCCGCAGCATGGCTTCCTTCTCCGTGCTCTGGCGGTCCCGCTCCTCTAACTGCTTCTGCCTGTCCCGCTCTTTTTCCGTGCGGCCCTCGACCGCCTCTTTTTTCTCGGAACGCTGCTCCCTGACACGGCTCACCGCCCTCTCGAGCTGGGAGGATGTATACTCCTCCAACGGGGTCTCCTCGCCGGACAGATCCATGGCGTCCTCTCCCGTCATGCACTGGCTGATAAAATCCGCCGGAGACATCTCCCCGCTGGGAGGAAGCTCCACAAGCCCCGCGCCGCTCTGCCTGGCCTCCGCCTCGGTGTAAACGCCGCTGTCTCCCCTATCCGGACGCGGCGACCGGTCGAACACAGCCTCCCTGGCCTCCGCCGGAACCTTGCCCGCGTCCCGCGCCGGAGACGACGCCGTCTGGCTCACAATCAGACCGGATTCATCACTGACAGGAATTGAAATGTTATTATTCTGTATAATCATAAAAATTTCACGCTCACTTTCCCGTATGTAAACTATATTTCGGCAAAATGACGTGAAATCTTTATGGTTATAGCGATTGTTCTGATTTAGTTTATTCCTAATTTATTTCCCGGTACTCCTCCAAAAGCCCCGGATCCAACTTGATACGGTTATCCATAGTCTTCATGACGTCCTTGATCTGAAGCTCCGCCTTGATCGACGGACGGGACAGATCGTACAGGACATTGTCCCGGAAGCCCAGAACGTACGGCTCAAATATATTGTCCTCATTCTCGGTGACTACCAGTCCCTTTTCCCCGTTGGTCAGCTCTACGCAGACGCCCGGATACAGAATGTTGATCCCCTTGATCAGAGCGTTGACAATCTTCGTCTGGTAGCGCTCCTCGTCCGCCAGGAGCATGCGAACCGCCTTGACCTCGGAGGTGGGCTCCTCGTAGGACTTCATAGCCGTCATGCGGTCGTACGCGTCCGCCACATATAAAATATTGGCGTTGACACTGTTCTTCACGGCGTCCGGAACCTCCCGCTCTTCCTTTACTTCTTCCATATACAGCGTATTCATCTGATTGATCAGCCGCATCAGCTCATCATCCGCGCCGCCATAGCTGATCAGAATATCCTGATTGAACTTGTGAACGGCCTCTCTCTGCTCTAAATCCAGTTCATTGCCGTCATGCAGCCTTCCCAGCCTCAGAGCGCCGATGTCATGGAGGATCGCCGCTTTCACCAGCGTGTTGATGCGCCCCGTCGGCAAGCCCATCTGGCCTCCGATAATGGCGGACAGAATCGCCACGTTCAGCGTGTGCTTGTACACAAAATCGTCTTCGCTGCGAAGGCTCTGTACAAAGGTAATCTTCCGGTCCAGACTCCCGTAATTCTTGATGACCAGACTGCACAGCCAGTCCAGTCCCTTATCCTTTTTGCCTGACGCGATCAGGCCCAGATCCTCCCGGATGCTGAACACCGCCATAGTCTGGAAACGCTCAAAATTGATATCATCCTCGGTCATGGGCGGCACCGGCTCAGCCGGTTCCAGAATATACAGGCCTAACAGACCGAAATTTTTAATTCCGTAAATGGCCTGCATGGTGAGCTTTGAATCACGGTCATACAGCAAAACGCCGTTCTTATTGTAAATTGGCTTTCCCAGGCGCAGACCCGGCTTTAAATCATCTACTTTTACAAATAACATGTTTTTCCTCCTGTTGTCTTATTTCCGTCACAAAAATTTAATAATTTTATTATATAATAGCAGTAATTGATAACTTGCGCAACAGTTTTTAAAACTTTTAGGAGAGGAATTAGTGTAAAAAATCACGCTGATACGCTCCAGAATGGAGGAATTTATGCAAGCAAAATGGTTATCTTATATTCTGGCGGCCGCCCTGTGCCTGTCGCCTCTGTCCCCATCGGCCCAGGCCGCCCAGGCAGATGTTCCTGCCGACGCATCGGAGGATGCTGCCGCTTTGGATCTGGAGGAGGGCTCATACCGGGAGGGAACGGTCATTGTCTCTCTGGCGGCCCCCGGCAGGACGCCCCTGACCAGAGAGGGAACCGTTTCCTTTGACGACCAGATGGAAGTGGACGCCTCTTACAACTTCGGAAGCGCGGAATATCTGGGTGAGAATGAACTTCAGCAAGATTTTCTCTCCGATAAGACATTATATGTAGCCACAGTTACCTCGGATGAGTACTCTACAGAGGAGCTGATTCAAAAACTGGACGGACAGGCTTATGTCATGGACGTGGAGCCGGATTACTACTATTACAAAACAGCGCTGACCAATGACGCCCTGGCCGAATCCCAGTGGTATTTAAACGGCTCCGGCGCATTCTCTTCAGCAAGCCCCGGCGTCCGTCACTCCAGCACCGCCCAGTACAGGACCAGCAAGACCCCGGTGGCAGCCGTTGTGGATACCGGCATTGATTACAATCATGAAGACCTGACAGACAAGATGTGGGTCAATACCTACTCCAAGCTCCCCGGAACATACGGATACGATTTCGGCAATAATGACAAAAACCCCATGGACGAGGATGAGAGCGGGCACGGGACCCACTGCGCCGGCATAATCGGAGCCGCCATGAACAATCAGGCGGGAATTGCCGGCGTGGCCGACTCCGTGAAGCTGATGGCCCTCAAAATTTTTGACTCCCACGGCGAGGCCAGTTCCTCCTATGCCATCGACGCATTCAATTACATTTACAGGGCTCAGGAGCTGGGCGTCAACATTGTCGCCGTCAATTGTTCCTGGGGAGGAGGTTCCTCCAGCAGCACCATGAAAAATCTGGTCAAAAAAATCGGCGAGGCAGGCGCGCTCTTTATCTTCGCCGCCGGAAATACCAGCCTGAACCGGGACACCGCCTCCGAGGAGGACTGCCCCTATGACTTAAACAGCCCCTATGTAGTGACGGTGGGCGCTTCCGCCCAGGACGACTGGAAAGCCGGTTATTCGGATTACGGCTCATCCACGGTGGATCTTTTCGCCCCGGGAAACCAGATTCTCTCCACAGTAAACCGGCATATATTTTTCCCTGCTGTTCTTCCGGAAGATGAGCGGGAAGAACAGACCACCTATTTCTCCACCTGCGGACCAGAGGATCGGCTCCTGATTTCCCCGACGGCTCTGGGGGAGACGTCTTTGCGTATCAACATAAAAAATCTTGAACACACGAATCAGGTGGACTATTTCGGAGATACCTCCGATGGGTGTACCCGCGTCAGCTTTACATCCAGCGGGCAGGAAAATATGCTCACGCTGTATATGGACGTGACCGATCTGAATCTGGATCCCACTGCCAATTACTACATTGCCTATGATATAGCGATGGATGTGGACGGCGCGCTGGAGTGGGAGCACGCCAATGTGCAGCGATCCTCCAACAAATTTTATAAAACGGTAGATGGAAAAACTTATCTGTCGCTTATCAATATAAGCTCTAAATTTGATTTTTCCACGGAACTGTACTTTGACAATATCGCCATTTCCAAAGCGAATCCAGACCCGAACAGTTTCGGCAAATACAATGTGTACAGCGGCACCTCTATGGCAGCTCCTCTGGTGACCGGAGCCGCTGTCCTGCTCGCCAATGCATATCCCGGCGACAGCGCCGTACAGCGGAAGGAACGGCTTCTCTCCTGCGTGAGAAAAGCAGAGGGCGTGTCCTATTTCTGCCGCACGGGCGGAATTCTGGATCTGAGCAAGATAAAGAGTGCGAAAGCCTCTCCTGTAGTGAAGGTAAAGAAGGTTAAGCTGAACAAAAAGAGCGCCACCCTTTCGTATTCTAAAAAGCTGAAATTAAAGGCGAC
>CANPZR010000143.1 GCA_947589175.1 uncultured Lachnospiraceae bacterium
GTCGGCGTGGCGGTGGCGGCGCTGTCGGAGTCGGCCGGTTATTATACGGGAATATATGTGTTCGTCAATATGCTTTTTTACGCCTTGCAGCTCTACGCGGATTTTACCGGCGGAATCGACATCACGATCGGCATTGCCCAGGTGTTGGGAATCCGGGTGCGCGAGAATTTCATCCGTCCGTTTTTTTCAAAGAACATTGCGGAGTTCTGGCGCAGATGGCATATTTCCATGGGCACATGGTTTAAGGATTATGTCTTTTACCCCTGCGGGATCAGCCGTCCGGTGAAAAAAATCACCGCCTTTTGCAAAAGGCATTTTGGAATGGCGGTGGCCCGCCGCATCGCCGTGTACATATCGTCTATCCTCGTGTGGCTGGCAACGGGAATCTGGCATGGCGCGGAGTGGCGTTTTGTGATATGGGGCCTGTTAAACGGAGTAATTATTATGCTGTCAGAGGAATGCGAGCCGCTGTACCATCGGTTTCACAAGAGGTTTCCGGGAGCCCTGCGCTCGGTCTGCTATCGCGGATTTCAGGTGATACGGACCTTTTTGCTGATGAGCTGTCTGAGGATGTTCGATGTGTATGGCAGCGTTCGGAGAACGGCGAGGCAGATGGTTCATATGTTTACACGGATTGGCAGGAGGGCATTGACCGGGGAGGAGTTATTGGGACTGGGACTTTCCCTGGGAGATTACGCAATCCTTCTGGCAGGCGCAATCCTGCTTTTTGCGGTGAGTATGTGGGGTCGGAGCGGCAGCGTCCGGGAAAAGATTGCGGCCCGCCCCTATATTTTCCGCTATGCAGTATTTGTGGGACTTTTTGCGTGCGTTATTCTGTTCGGGACCTACGGACAGGGATATGACGTGCAGCAATTTATTTATAATCAGTTTTAGAAAGGCAGCGGGTGAGTATGCAATCGGGAAAAATTCGAGTTATGGCAAAAAAGGCAGGTGTTTTTCTGGCTTCCGCAATCGTTTTTCTGACTCTTATGGCGGGTCTGCAGCGGCTGGTGGAACCCAAATATACCGAGCTGCCGGAGGGGAATTTCACGGCGGAATATTATGAGGAGACGACGCCCCATGACGTGCTTCTGATCGGGGACTGCGAGGTGTATGAAAATATAGACCCCATATATCTCTGGAGAAATTTCGGGATTACCAGCTATATTCGGGGAAATGCCCAGCAGCTGGCGTGGCAGTCCTATTATATGCTGGAGGACACGCTGAAATACGAGACGCCCAAGGTTGTGATTTACAATGTGCAGGCGCTCACGTATGGGGAACCGCAGAGGGAAGAATATAACCGCATGACGTTAGACGATATGAGATGGTCGGCGACGAAGCTTCATGCCATTGAGGCGTCCCGGTGCGAGGGAGAATCTGTGATAGACTATATTTTTCCGATTCTCCGGTATCACAGCCGGATACTGAGTCTGACGAAAGATGATTTTACATATTTTAACAAGCGGAAGAAAACGACCCATAACGGGTATTACATGAGGGTGGATGTGCTGCCGGTGAGCCAATCGGACGTGGCGGATCCCTCATGGCTGTTGGGCGGGGAAGAAGAGCAGGAGCAGATCGACGATCCCTGGGCGCAGATCGAGGGAGCTGAGGAAGAGGCGGAGCCGGTGAAGGAGCGGGATCGGGGAGAGCCGTTCGGAAAGCTTCCCATGGAATATATGAACCGGATCCGCACTCTGTGCGAGGAGAACGGCATCCAGCTGATTTTGATGAAAGCGCCCAGCCTGTCCCCGGTCTGGTATGATTCGGACGAGGCGCAGGTGCAGGAGTACGCGGACCGGTATAAGCTTCCCTACATTAATTTTTACGATCACTGGAAGGAAATAGGAATTGATTATGAAACCGATACGTATGACGGCGGCCTGCACATGAATCTGAGCGGGGCGGACAAGCTGTCCGAGTATCTGGGGGATTTTTTGTCCGAGGAATACGGCCTTGCCGATCACAGGCAGGATCCGGCCTATGCGCAGGTGTACCGTGAAAAAGAAGAATTTTATGAGGAAATGATACAGAAGCAGAATGAGGAACTGGATAAATACGGAGAAATCCGCAGTTATTAATAAACAAATAAAATCAGGAGGTACAAATGTATGAAAAAATTAAAAAAGGGACTGGCTGTGCTGCTGCTATTTGTTCTGGCGGCGGGGCAATTTCCGGGGATAACCGCCCGGGCGGCGGCGAAAGGGTATAAGTTTACCTACAAAAAGGCAACCGTCTACATGGGCGCTCCGGCGGCCAAGCTGATCAAGAAGGCAGGAAAGCCGAAAAGCACGAAGGTGGCGAAAAGCTGCGCGTATGACGGAAAGGATAGAACCTACAAATATAAGGATTTTATTCTGTATACGTATTCCAATTCGGACAATGGCCCGGAATACGTGGCAGGCATTACTTTTCTGACCAAAAAGGTTTCCACGCAGGAGGGAATAAAAATCGGAAGTTCCTTTAGCAGTGTGAAGAAAAAGTATGGAAGCGTCAAGGATTATCTGGGAGTTTATACATATAAAAAAGGAAATTGCAAGCTGCAGCTCGAAGTTACCGATGGTGTGGTGACAAACCTGCGGTATACAAAAAAATGATTAGAAAAATTTGTCTTTTATGATACAGAAAATGAGAAAAGAAGGTGGTTCAGCATGAAATTAAAAAATAATGCCATTCGTATGACAGCGGGACTATTGCTCTGCAGCCTGTTCTTTGCCGGACAGGGCGTCTGCGTGCAATCACAGGCAAAAACAGTTAAAATTTCCAAATATGTGAAAGTGGGAAAACGGATTCGGCTTGGCTCATCCTCAAAAGGCGTTTCCTATAAGAGCAGCAACAGCGTAATTGCAGCGGTGGACTCAAAGGGATTTGTGACGGGGAAAAAGGCGGGAACGGCAACGATTTCCGCAAGAAAAAACGGATCTAAAATTAAAAAATACACGGTAACTGTAAAACCGGTAAACCGCAGGCCGGAACGGCTGCCGGTAACATTTTCTGAAATCGGCATAAAGGAGACCCGAAAAGGGGACCGGTATCAGACGGTTCTTACCAACAATGCCAAAAAAGGAACTGTAAAGAGGGTTGTTTACTACTATAAGGTCGATGTAAAAGAGGAGTCTCCCTCTGCTGAACCGACCTTTACGCCCGCTCCTACCGACAGCCCCAATGCTTCGCAGGGGGCGGTTTCAGCCGGAAGCTTATCGGCGGAATTTCCCGATAGTGCAGAGACATCGGATCTTTCAGCGGATTTGGCCGATCCGATAGCGCAGAGACAGAAAATCAAACTGACGGCGAAGAAAATCAAGCCGGGCAAAAAAGCAATCGCTGTCCGGAAAGGGACAAGAGCTGACACGGTTTCATTAGCAGGCTGCACCCCATACAAAATTAAATTGTATACAGGAAAAGCATTATATGTCTATGACGCGGAGTCGGAAACGAGCCATTACACCTTTAAATGGGGAGGGGACGATACCACCGCTCCGGACATCAAGGGACTGGTAAAGGGAAAAAGTTATACGGGATACGACGATATTTACCGCGTCTATTACTCGGACATGAAAAGCCAGTATAATTTCAAGCAATTTGTGACGGCGACGGACGACCGTGACGGCGAGGTAAGCGTAAAAGTGGACGCAAGCCAGATCAACTGGAAACAGCAAGGCGTATACAAGCTGTGGTTCACGGCGACGGACCGCGCGGGAAACCGGGCGAAGTCATGGGCGAAGGTGAGAGTGTATACTCCCGGCACGGCGGAGAAGGCGGCCGATCAGATTCTAAAATCAATCACCAGTAAAAGCTGGTCGATGGGGCAAAAGGCAAGGGCAATCTACCGATATATCCGGGGGCACTGCTCCTACATACAGCATACGTCCCATACGCAATGGCGCGATAGCGCCCTGCGGGGACTGCGGTATCATTCGGGAGACTGCTATACCTATTACGCCATGGCACGGCTGCTTCTGACGAGGGCCGGCATTCCCAATGTCATGGTCAAGCGGTATCCTACCCCCGGCGGACGGCGGCATTTCTGGAATCTGGCTTATGTCCAGGGCGGATGGTATCACTTCGATACGACGCCAAGAGTTCGGAACGCTAATTTCTGCCTCTGGACCGACGCCCAGCTGTGGGAATATTCTACCGGATATACGTTTCAGTTCGATCGCAGCGCATTTCCGGCAAGGGCAACGAGGAGATTGTAGTAGTGTGAAGAGCAATATCCTCTCCTCGCCAAGGGGCTCGGATTTTGCTTCGCAAAACAAGGAGGAAAATCCTCTCCTCGCCAAGGGGGCTCGGATTTTGCTTCGCAAAACAAGGGAGGATTAAAATGAAGAGTATTTCAATGAGAACGGACAGAAAAACCACAATGGGGAAGGTCATGGTAAAGAAAGTTGCGACAGTCATAGCAGTGGCGGCGATGATTATTGTCGGTATGCCTGTTTCGGCTAGCGCGGCAAAGAAGGTGACACTAACGCCGAAAACGGTCAGTGTAAAGGTGGGAAAATCCAAGAAGCTGACACTTAAAAACAACACGAAAAAGGTGACATGGACGATTGCGTCTGGCAAGAAGTATGTCACATTGAAGAACAAGAAGAAAAAAAGCGTGACAGTTGTGGGAAAAAAAGAAGGAAGAGCAAAAGTACAGGCAAAAGTGGGTAAGAAGAAATATACATGTATTGTAACGGTGATGGCAGAGGAGGCAACAACGAATCCGGCGGATACACCGTCAGAAGAACCATCCGCATCGCCTACGCCAAAACCGGCAGAAACACTGTATGTAAACCCGAATGCTTCCCCCATTACCTTGGAATATAATGGTTCGAATGCGGATGAAATTCGAAAAGAGATGGAAGGGTCTTGGGAGATAGATAGTAATGACAAAATTATTGTAAATCAACCTTATCACATTAAGATATTAGGCAATGTGACAAGTATTGAGAAAGAGGCATTTAGCGGTTGTACTAGTCTGACCGATATTGAGTTTGAGCTTCCGTCAAAAGTGACCGATATTGGTGAAAGAGCATTTGAATCCTGTGAAGGCCTGACGAATCTTGTTATTCCGAATGGCGTGACGAGTATCGGGAGGGAGGCGTTTCAATGCTGTCGAGGTCTGAAGAATCTTACTATTTCGGATAGTGTGATGAGCATAGGTAATTGGGCGTTTCACTCTTGCACTAAGCTGGCAAGTCTCACTATTCCCGACGATGAAAACTTTGGGTAAGGAAAACCAGTAAAATCAAGGGTTCCAGCGATTATAGGTTGTGATTTACTACAAATTTACTACAAATTTGCTACGCATAATACGTGATAATACTGAATAATACGTTTTTGCGGCATTCAATTTTATAGGGTATGTACCTTTAAGGACACTTTCCAAGTGGGAATTTGGGAGTGTCCTTTTGTTATGGTCAAAAAAATAAAATTGGAGGTAGAAATGATGAACAACACAGCGTTAAGAGCAGGGGCGCAGAGCGCCGACAACACACACATGGTTTTTGCAAATGAGGAACATGAGAAGTTTTATTTTGAGAAGCTGGAACAGGCGAGGTATCAGGACTGTTACCACAAGGCGTTGATTTACATTCTCGGTATTTCCGAGGACACAAGGAATCATTTCAGCCAGATTTATGACATTAAGTCCGGGTACATCAAAACAGAATGTCTGCATCAGGGCTGGCAGACCAGCGGAAGTGTACGGGTGGTAAGGCTTGCCTTTAACCTTTACACGGACGGAACGCCAGGCGTTGATGACTATGAGAGCAGGGATGAGCAGGTAAGCGAGTGCAGGGAGTATTCGGTAAGCGATATTTTCTGCTGCGGATATGCAATGTACTTCTGGCAGGGCATAAAACTCCGTTACCCGGAATACTGCCAAAAGCAGAAATCCATTGAAGAAATCCTTGCAGAAATGAAGGAGAGAAAAAGTGCTGAAAATTCGACTGATGGGAACAAAGAATGATATTAAGTGGTTCGAGAGGATTCTGAAACGACAGCCCAAAGTGGCTGTGACGGAGTTCTCGGAGCTGTACCGGAACAAAGGTACAAACAGATATTACAGAGCCTATGCAGAGGTTCACAAAGCAAACGTAAAAGAGAATAAATGAATTTGGAGGACAAAGACCATGTGTAAAATTATAGCAATCGCAAATCAGAAAGGCGGGGTGGGCAAGACCACCACAACAAGTAACTTAGGGATTGGGCTGGCAAAGCAGGGAGAAAAAGTTTTAGTTATTGATGCGGATGCGCAGGGCAGTCTGACCGCAAGTCTTGGCTTCACGGAGCCGGACAAGCTGGAAACCACCCTTGCGAATGTACTGGAGAAAGTGATTAACGATGAAGAAATCGAGCCGGGCTACGGTATCTTAAAGCATGATGAAGGGATTGACCTGATGCCGGGGAACATTGAGCTGTCCGGTCTGGAGGTTTCCCTTGTGAACGTGATGAGCAGGGAGCTTGTGATGCGTTCCTATGTGGAGAGGGTAAAGGACAGGTATGATTATATCCTGATTGACTGTATGCCCTCGCTTGGCATGATTACCATAAATGCCTTTGCCTGTGCGGACAGCATACTGATACCTGTGCAGGC
>CANPZR010000144.1 GCA_947589175.1 uncultured Lachnospiraceae bacterium
AGAAAATATCTATGCCCGCCACATAGGGGAAACCATGATATTTCTCCAGCTGCTCCCCCTCCAGGACATGCACCCTTGAATTGATGAGCCGCCCGACCATCTGGTCAAAATCTACTCTATGTTGATAATCCAACAGGTGACATTCCTCCGGCAGTTCCTTTTCCGCTGCCTGACGGAATTTTTCAAAATCCTCCCGCAGAATACAGATGTCCAGATCGTCATCCCAGGGAATCATGCCGCCGTGTCTCACAGCTCCCAGCAGTGTCCCCCACTCGGCAAAGTAACGGATCCCGTTCTTCCCACAGATATCCTGCACGATTTTCAGCAATTCCAGCTGCGCTGCCCAGGCGCGCTTCATCAGACTAGGGACGAAAAAACCATCCCTCACCTCGTCCTCAAAATAAGAATCCGGTATGTTCATGCCCGCCTCCTATACTGCAAACCGCCAGATGATACCTTTTCATCGTCACTCAGGAACTGCTATCCCGTATGCCTACATTCTGAATCATGACCGGCTTTTTCAGCACATGGCACTTATTCGCCATCGCGCTCCCGTCACCATAATAAGCATCGCAAAATCTTACCGCCCGCTCCGTATCCGGGGAATCATCATAGATGCCCCATCCGCCTTCCCGGTATTCCTGCAAAAGATCCCGGTATCCCGGCCACGCCTCCGGCCTGGACCGCCGCAGAAGCTCCCTGGCGTTCATGTCCGGCCTCCAGATCACAGCGATGTCATCCTTATGCTCCCGGAACAGTTCAAACACCTCGCGCATCTTCTCCACGGCTTTTACACCGTACTGGAACAGGACGCTGGCGCTGATTACATACAGAATCACTTTCTTCTCGCTGCCGTCCGGCTTCCGGATCATTTCAAGCCATTCCTCCGGCACGCCATTTTCTCCCGCTATCCGCAGGGGCCGATTCCTCTCATCGCTCAAGAGCGGCTCCCAGACAGAAATCTTTTCTTTCCACATGGACTCTGTATCCTCCCCCGCAAGCTCTGTCAAAAGTTCTATGCAGACTTCCCGCATCTGCTCCGACTGCACCAGAATCGTGTCAGCATTTACCATTCCCGGAGTGCTGCAGAACTCTCTCAAAGTAACACGCGCCCTCTCATCGTCCGGACCGACCTCATCCATTTCAAAAGGCGGGATACAGACCAGCCTGTCCGTAAATTTTTTCAGATTCTCCGTATAAAAGAACGGATGAATCGTCAATCCATAATTGTACTCATCAAAAAAATACTGCGTCACAATAACATCTGGTCTCTGCCTTGCAAAATCATAAGTGTCATAGGCTGTAAGTTCAATCTCCGGCGAATAATCTGTCTCACAGTGAGGCACATCTTTTTTTACATTACCAAAGTCATCCTTGTAATAATAAGGTACCGAAATGACCGTGACTTCTACATCCTCATCCGCACAGGCTCGTCTCCAAAGCTCTTCCATAGTGTTCCAGCCGTCTTTCTCGAAAAGAAGAAAGATAACTTTCTTTTTTTCTTTCAGATCATGCTCAACGCTCTCTGCGAATCTGTGTTCAAAATCAGTCAGTCTACCAAAGCAATCCATCTCCTGCTGAGTTGTTCCCAAACATTCCGCTTCTTCTGCTCCGCACATCTCGCTGCACAGCCTTTGATGAATCTGAAAAATCTGCTCACAGTACTGCTCTAACAGTGCTACCAGCGGATGTCTTTCGCCTTTTTCTTCCTCGATCATGTTCCCTAGCTGGATTGCCATGTCCTGGCACTCGCCGAGAAGCCCAGATACTGTTTCAACCTGTCCCTCCGCCATCAGGCGTTTAAGTTCCTCGTGCGCCTCAACAAACAAGGGAAGAAATGCTCTTACTCTATCCTTCAATGTCTCTCCCGACTGCTGTTCAGTTTTTTCTGCCTTGGTTATCTCCACAATCTTTTCTGGAAAATGATACTGTAAGGGCTCAATGCCCGCGTCTTCCTTTATTCCCTTGTGAACATTTATATAGGCAGGATATCCGTGGGAACCACCGGAACGCACCGGTTTCATCCAGCCTGGTCCATATTTTTTCGCAAGCAACTTGTCATAAAAGGCAGGCACGGCAATGGTCGTGTTCTCAAACGGAAGTTCAATGGTGCTGGCATAATATTTCTTGGGAATCCTATATCCTTCATTTTTCAAAAAAAGGGGAATAGATGTTATTTCCTCACACTCATTTTCATTGAATTTCATCGCCATATTTTCTAATGCCTGTGTTAACTGACGCTGCATCGGCTTCCCACTGTCAAATTTTATATCAAAAAGCTGTTCTGCCTTATGTAAAAGCTGCTCCACCTCTTTAGGGTTACTATTTTTATTATTAACATGATATTCTATCCTGTTTGCGACATTGTACATCTCTTTGATATGTTTTCTTTGCTTCGCATCATCTGGCAAAAAATCCAGAATAAACAGGTCAATAGACGAATTATAAGGATATCCGTGAAATCTCGGATATTCCTCCACAGGAATCAGCGGGAGATGAGAGTTGACCACTTTGCTAACCATGTTGTCCGTATCTATTGACCGGTAGCTCATGACCCAGAAGCCCTCCGGCAGTTCCTCTTTTGCAACTTCCAGAAACTTCTCATAATCTTTCCTCTTCATGCAGATATCAAAGTCATCGTCCCACGGAATCATTCCGCCGTGCCTCGCAGCTCCAAGCAGAGTCCCCCATTCAGCAAAGTATGAAAGATGGTGTCTTTCGCACACTTTTCTGACCTCATCAAAAATCTCCAGATTGGCTGCCCACACCCGCTTCATCATGCCAGGCACATAAAACCCCTCACGCACCTCATCCTCAAAAAAAGTTTCTGGAAACTCCACTGTCATGCCCCTCCGTTAACCATCCTGTTAATTCACACTTGGATTCCATAATTCCGCACTCCGCATAATCTCAAAATGCGGAACTATGGAACCCAAATACTTCCTTCTTGTTTTGTTTGATAGAAAGAAAGGATATCCGGATAATAAATACCAAGATATCCTTTCGATCAATTATGCATAGTGCAACTTTACAATTCGTATGCCGAACGCTATTACTGGAGCAGTGAAAGCACACCCTGATTTGCGTTGTTGGCCTGAGCCAGCATGGAAGTAGCTGCCTGCTGCAGGATGCTCTCCTTACTGAACCGAGTCATCTCGTCTGCCATATCAGTATCACGGATGCGGCTTTCTGCGGCCTGCATGTTCTCAGCTGTGTTGTCATCTACCTTAACTGTGTACTCCAGACGGTTCTGGATAGCACCCAATTTAGAACGCTCTGTAGTAACCTCTTTAATCATATCATCTACAGTTGCAATCAATTCAGAAATCTTCTCTCCATTTCCGCTTGCAGGACCCTTGTTAGTTGTTGACAACTGACTAGTCACAGCCGTTCCGATTTTTGATCCTGACTCTACATAAGTAGTAGAACTCTTCAAAATGCTACCACTCTCAAGGGCTGATACAAAACTGCCAATCAAACCAGCCTCAGCAGAAGAGAAACTCTTCAATGACCATTTCACAAGGTTGATATCCACTTTGATTCCCTGGCCTTTATTTGCACCTACCTGCAGATACTGGCTCTTGTAAGAACCATCCAACAGCTTCTTCTTGTTGAACTCAGTATCCGTACTGATACGACCAAACTCTTTCTTCAAAGTATCGATCTCATCCTGAATCTTCTGGAAGTCGTTCTCCTGTGAACCATCCAGTACACCGGTGTTGGCCGCCTGAACGAGCAACTCACGAGTTCTCTGAAGGATAGCGTGCTGTTGATCCATAGCACCCTCAGCCGTCTGAATCATCGAGATACCGTCCTGTGCGTTGTCCGATGCTCTCTGAAGGCCACGAACCTGCGCTCTCATCTTCTCGGAAATTGCCAAGCCTGCTGCGTCATCTGCTGCGCGGTTGATTCTGTAACCGCTGGAAAGTTTCTCAGTTGACTTAGAAAGATTTCCCCCTACGATACCTAACTGCCTGTTAGCGTTCATAGATGTAATGTTGTGCTGTACTATCATAATGATTACCTCCTTGTTTTACCACCACAAATCCGTTTGCGGTGTTTGTTATTGTTTTTTTATTTTCCTTCGGACGCCGCGAAGTTTGTTTTTCTCGCTGCATCCTATATAATATCCGTCGAAACCGCCGTCCGCCCTGCGGGCCCGGCAGCGCGTCCGGCGCTTTCTCCGGTTATTATCCTTCCAACGAATCCATTACATGAATTTTTCGATTATAGCCTATGTCAATCTCATCAGTGTTCAAAGGCCTTCTCGCTGTGCCCTAGCACTTTCCCCTTTTTCGGTTTCCGGTATCTCTCTGGCAGTTCCGGCTCCGCGTAATACTTGGGAGAGTTCTTTTTCAGTTCCGGGTTGTTCTTCTCCAGAACCGTACTCCTCACGATGTTGACATCCTTCGGCGCGTCAATCATAATCCGCATATGGTTATGACTTCCACCTAAAAACACAATCTTGATGTCGTCTCCCAACATCAGGTACTCCTCGGTGCTCACACTCAGTCTCAGCATAAAACCTCCTCCAATCCGGTTTGTCATGCCAGCCGCGGCGCTTGTCGCGATTCCCCGCTCTGCTTTTCCGCCGCTTTTGCTACGGCTCCTTTCGCCATTTTTACGGTTCTTTTCGCCGTTTTTCAAAATGCAACTTTTTACTATAAAATGTTGCGTTTTTTGAGAGTGATTTCGTTTATTATAAAGAACATGTAGATTCTTTTAATCAGCGAAAAAAAGGAACAAACTAGTAATTAGTAGTCAAAATTTATCACTGAATGACAAGAACCATTTCTTTCTATATTATGATGGCTGAAAATAGCTATTTTGAATAACAGGACTTGGAATAATTTGGAAATTAAAAGCTGCAAAGAATATATTTGAAAATTTTACGCAAAGAAAAAACAACGATTTTTCGTTACTTTCAAGAACTTTTTGAAAAAAGTTTAAAAAAAATTGTAAATCAGCTATAATGTTTTATCGGAATGCTCCGATATATAAGGTGTAAGTTAAAAAT
Organism: uncultured Lachnospiraceae bacterium; assembly: GCA_947589175.1. GTDB lineage: Bacteria > Bacillota > Clostridia > Lachnospirales > Lachnospiraceae > Eubacterium_F. The sequence goes on from CANPZR010000144.1 coordinate 5,018, forward strand.
GCAACACTATATAGTAAAGTGTTGCATTTTTTTGCAAAACAAACTCCCCCTCTCCGAAATACGGCTTTTTCGCAGACTCGGTCTCAATTGCTTCCAATTCCATTTCCAACACTAAAAAACAACAATCGCTTTGAAATGCTTTGAAATCGCGCATTTTCATTGCTATTTTCGTTCGATTTAGATATAATATAGCTAATAAAAGCATTTTCCGTTTTACTATAAAACTTTTATCCCGTGAAGAAAGATATGGCACAGGCCTATAAAGGAGGTATAACATGCCATTAGCACAATCCAAAATCTACACCGATGAGGATTATTACAATCTGCCGGAAAATGTCCGGGCAGAGTTAATCGAGGGAAGGCTGATTTACAATCAGGCAGCGCCATCCAGAATCCATCAGACAATACTCGGTGAATTTACACAGTTATAAACAATTATATCAAATCCAAGGGCGGTTCCTGTCGTGTCTATCCGGCGCCGTTCGCCGTCAATTTGATGAAAGACCGCAAAACCATAGTAGAACCGGACATAAGTGTTATCTGTGACAAGAATATACTTACGGACCGCGGTTGTACTGGCGCCCCCGACTGGATTATCGAAATTGTTTCTCCCGGCAATTCCAGCAATGACTATATTCTAAAACTGAATCTGTACGCAAACGCAGGTGTCCGAGAATACTGGATTGTAGATCCTTCCAAAAAACATATTTTTGTTTACCATCTGGAAGAAAATTTTTTTGAAGTGGAAACATACACATTCCGGGACTGTATTCCGGTAGGCATTTACGCAAATCTGCAGATTGACTTTGCCAGTCTGGATTTCTGAAAAACAGAAAACTTCCGCTGACATCCTATTTTCTGAGCGGAAGCGAACAATAAAAAGCGGCTATAATTTTACGCAACTGCTTTTTATATCCTTTTAAGTTCTAGTGTACTGTACTGTTGGTATTTAGCATAATTACCAATCCCATTAAAGATTGGTAATTATGCTTGTAGGATACAATGATATCAGCTTTTCCTTTGCATCCTCGGTTCGAAAATGCCATTGGATTTTAGCTTCGTTTTGATTACGTTCCGCTTCCCATGCCGCAAGTTCCCGACGGAGCAGGTCAATGTTTTCTATACGCCTTGACAGACACTGGCGGGTCATGACATTTAACTCTATTTCTGCTATGTCCAGCAAGCTTCCATGCAGACGCCGTTTGATTTTGCGGACTGTTCATGCGTAAGGATTTTTCCATGTGCCTCATCCAGGTCTATGATGATCTGGCATCTGTTGCGCACCGTCTTTGAAGTTTGTTTTTTTCGGATAACAGATTTAAGTTCTTTTAGCTGCCCATCCGTTAAAGAAATGATATATTTTTTTGGTCTTGCCATAGGGAATCATCGCCGTTTCTTTTATTATTTTATTATACTATGAAACGGCATAAATAGCCAGTATTATTTTGGATGAATATCAACGGTACAGTACACTAGAAATCAATGTCATTCAGTTAAGACTTTTCCATTTGTTCTATAGCGGTTTCCTATTTCAGAAACCGCTATCTTAATGT
>CANPZR010000145.1 GCA_947589175.1 uncultured Lachnospiraceae bacterium
TTTTAAAAAAGGTGGAGAGGCAGCTGCCGGAGTGGAATCTGTCGGCCTTTGCCCAGGCGGCGGGAATTGCCTGCGCGTGCGAGCGGGATTATCTGATAAAGACGCGTGAATTTGTAAAAAAGGAACGTATTTTTTTGGAAGAAAATTTGAAAAAAACAGGCGTAAAAATATTTCCCGGAGAGGCGGGATTTATTCTCATTTACAGTGAAAAACCGCTGTATGAAAAATTGCTGGAACAGGGGATTTTGATTCGGGACTGCGGGAATTTCCGCGGGCTGGGGAAGGGGTATTACCGGATCGCCGTAAAGGGGCGGGAGGAAAATGAAAAAATCCTGCGGGCGATAGGAGGAATCTGATTGGAACATATAGAATATCTGAGACCGGATGAAATTGAAAAGAGGAGTTTCGAGATTATTTCCGAGGAACTTGAAAAAAGAGGAATCGCGATTTCAGCCGACAAAGAGGCGGTGACGAAGCGGGTCATTCACACCACGGCGGATTTTGAGTACGCGGATACGATGTGTTTTTCGGAGCGCGCGGTGGAAACGGCAAAAAAACTTCTGGCAAAAGGGGCCCATATCGTGACGGACACCCAGATGGCGCTGGCGGGGATCAATAAAAAGGCGCTGGCGAGGCACGGCGGCGAGGCGCGGTGCTTTATGGCGGACGAGCGGGTCGCCGCGCTGGCCAGGGAGCGGGGCGTGACACGGGCGGCGGTCAGTATGGAGATGGCGGCCGGGCTTGCGGGGCCTGTCATAGTGGCGGTGGGTAACGCGCCCACGGCCCTGTTGCGGCTCTATGAGATGATTCGGAAGGAAATCTGGCGGCCGGCGTTTATCATCGGGGTTCCGGTGGGATTTGTCAATGTGGAAGCGGCCAAGGAACAGATTATGAAAACGGATGTGCCCTTTATTGTGAACCGGGGAAGAAAGGGCGGAAGCAATGTGGCGGCGGCCATTTGCAACGCTATTATGTACGATATGGAGTGAGAGGGCGATTGTGATGCGGACGGGATTTACCACGGGGAGCTGCGCGGCGGCGGCTGCCAAAGCGGCGGCGTACATGCTACTGACGGGAAAAATAAAAGAAGAAATTGTCATAATGACGCCCAAGGGAGTTCCTTTTAAGGCGGAAATACGGGACATTGACAGACGGGAGGGACGGGTGTCCTGCGCGGTGAAAAAGGACGGGGGAGACGATCCGGACGTGACAGATGGCGCGCTGATCTACGCCGCTGTTTCCCGGAGAGAGGGAGCGGGGCGTGAGATACGGATCGAGGGCGGCGAGGGCGTGGGCCGGGTGACAAAGCCCGGCCTGGACCTGCCGGTGGGACAGGCGGCCATCAACCGCGTGCCCCGGAAAATGATTGCGGACGAGGTGCGGGAGGTGTGCGACGTTCTGGATTATTCGGAAAATCTGGATGTGGAGATTTTTGTGCCGGAGGGGCGGAGGCTGGCGGAACAGACATTTAACCCCAGGCTCGGAATCGAGGGCGGCATTTCCATCCTGGGGACGAGCGGCATCGTGGAGCCTATGAGCTCGCAGGCCGTACTTGAGACCATACGGCTGGAATTGAAGCAGAAAAGGCTGGCGGGAGAGGATCGCGTCATTGTCTCTCCCGGCAATTACGGCCAGGAATTTATGAAAAAAACCTATGGCTACGATCTGGATCGGAGCGTTAAAATCAGCAATTTTGTCGGAGAGACCCTTGACATGGCGGCGGAGCTTGGCTTTAAAAAACTGCTCATAGTGGGGCATATCGGAAAGCTGATCAAGGTGGCGGGGGGAATGATGAATACCCACTCCAGAGAGGGGGATTGCCGGATGGAGCTTCTGGCGGCTTTTGCCGTAAGGCAGGGGGCGGACGCCCATACGGCCCGTCGGATTTTGGACTGCGTTGTCACCGAGGAGGCGGTGGCCATACTCGCGGAGTGCGGAAAGAGGCAGGATGTGATGGAATATGCGGCGTCCCGGATCTGTTTTTATATGGACAGACGGACGGGAGGCGCAGTGCGGACGGACTGTATTTTGTATGCCAATGAGTGGGGAGAACTGGCAAAGAGCGGGGAGGTGTCGGAATGGTTTACTTCGTAGGGGCGGGAACGGGCGCGCCGGATCTGATTACGGTCCGGGGCATGCGGCTGATCGGTGAGGCGGACATTATCATTTACGCCGGCTCGCTAGTGAACCCGGAGCTTTTGCAATACGCGAAAGAGGACTGCCAGATATATGACAGCTCAAGGATGATTCTGGAGGAGATACTGGAGATCATGGAACGGGGCGAGGCGCAGGGAAAGACCACGGTTCGGCTGCACACCGGGGAGCTCAGCATTTACGGGGCGGTCAGGGAGCAGATGGATGAGCTGGATCGGCGGGGAATTGCCTACGAGAGCTGTCCGGGGGTCAGCGCGTGTTTTGGTGCGGCGGCCTCGCTGAATCTGGAGTATACGCTGCCGGACGTCTCCCAGTCTCTCATCATAACCCGGATGGAGGGGCGGACCAGAGTGCCGGAGAGGGAGAGCATTGAGAGCCTGGCCTCTCATCAGGCGTCCATGGCCATTTATCTGAGCGCCGGGATGCTGGGGGAGCTGAGCGTGCGTCTGATGGCGGGGGGATATGAGAGCAGCACGCCCGCGGCGCTTGTGTACAAGGCCACCTGGCCGGAGGAGAAAGCCTGCGTGTGCACGGTGGGGACACTGGCGGAGACCGGGGAAAAATACGGCATTACAAAGACAGCCGTTGTGCTGGTGGGCGAGGCGGTGGGCCGCCGGGAGGCCAAAAGGTCAAGGCTCTACGCGCCGGATTTTGAGACGGGATTCAGAAAGGCGACAGATGATGAAACTTAATGTGATCAGTTTTACGGAAAAGGGAATCCGCCTGGCGGAGAAACTGGGGGAGCAGTGGCAGAGGGAGAACCGTCTGGCGAAGCCTCCCGCGCTGTACGCAAAATGTTCGGTTTTTGAAAAAAAATCGTCTGTAATCCGCGTTTCCGGCAGCGTGACGGCGTGGGCGGGGGAGCGGATGGAGAGCGAGGGCGCGCTTGTCTTTATCGGGGCCTGCGGCATTGCGGTGCGGGCCATCGCGCCGTGGGTGAAGGACAAATGCCGGGACAATCCGGTGCTTGTGATGGACGAGAGGGGAGAATATGTGATTCCCATTTTGTCCGGCCATCTGGGCGGCGCCAACGAGCTGGCGGAGGAGATTGCCCGTGTGATGGGGGCCGTCCCCGTAATCACCACGGCCACGGATATCAACCGCGTATTTTCTGTAGATCTTTTTGCGAAAAAAAATGGATTGGAAATCGTGAACCGGGAGGGAATCGCGAAGGTATCCGCGCGGGCGCTGGCGGGGGAGATTCTCACAGCCTCCATACAGGAAAAATTTCTGCCGGACGCGGGCTCTTTATTTTCATCCGAATTGGAAAATCAGACGGGAGGAGAAATCCGCGTTGTTAAATATCCGCCTGAACAGCCGGTGGATCTTGTGATTTCCGAGGAAAAAAAGAAATTTCCCTGTAAGATTTTGCTGCGGCCGAAATTGTATGTGGTCGGCATGGGGTGCAAAAGGGGAAAGGACGCGGGGGCTGTCGCGGATTTTATTGCGAGGAGTCTCCGGGAAGCGGGGATTTCCGAGGGAGAGGTTTTGGCTCTTGCCACAATCGATCAAAAAAAAGAGGAGTTGGGATTTCTTCAGTGGTGTCAGAAAAAACGGGTGTCTTTTTTTACTTATTCCGCCGAGGAACTGGCGGAGGTGCCCGGCGAATTTCACGGCTCGGAATTTGTAAAAGAGCAGGTGGGCGTCGATAATGTGTGCGAGCGCGCGGCGCTGAAGGCGTGCGGGCCGGGAGGCGTTCTCGTCTGTGAGAAGAAAAAGGCGGAGGGAATGACGTTTGCCATTGCCAGGCGGGAATGGAGTGTGACTTGGAATGCAGAGTAAGATTTATATCGTGGGCATGGGGCCGGGGCGGGAAGAAATGATGACGGCGGAGGCGAGAAGGGCGCTTGACGACGCGGATGTAATTGTCGGCTATACTACATACATCCGGCTGATCGAGGACCTCTATCCGGAAAAAGAGCGGATTTCTACGCCCATGCGGCAGGAGATTTCGCGATGCCGTCTCTGCTTTGAACAGGCGGCGCTGGGAAAAAAGACGGCGCTGGTGTGCAGCGGCGACGCGGGCGTTTACGGGCTGGCGTCTCTGATGTACGAGCTGGGGGCGGATTATCCGGACACGGAGCTTGTCGTCGTGCCGGGCGTCACAGCGGCGGTCAGCGGGGCGGCGCTCCTGGGAGCGCCAATAAATCATGATTTCTGCGCGATCAGTCTCAGCGATCTGCTGACGCCCTGGGAAGTGATTGAAAAACGGCTCCGCGCGGCGGCGGCGGGAGATTTTGCCATTGCCCTGTACAATCCGGGAAGCCATAAGAGAGAGGATTATCTGCGACGGGCCTGCGATATTCTTTTGGAGTATATGGAGGCGGATCGGCCCTGCGGCTGCGCGGAAAATATCGGCCGGGAACATACCCGGAGTTTTGTCTGTACGCTAAAGGAGCTGCGGGATGTGTCGGTGAATATGTTTACGACAGTATTTATCGGAAATTCCACATCGGAAATTCGGAATGGAAAGCTCATTACAAAACGGGGGTATCAACTTTGAAGAAAATTCTGATTTTTGCGGGGACGACGGAGGGGCGGAAGCTGTCCGAGCGCTTGTCGGAGGCGGAAATCGCCCATCATGTATGCGTCGCCACGGAATATGGGGAAATTGTCATGAAGGAGTCCCCGTTTGTCGTTGTGCGCCGGGGGCGGATGGATCGGGACGAAATGTCCTGTTATATAAAAAATGAAAATTTTGACGTTGTGGTGGACGCCACGCACCCCTATGCCTCGGAGGCCACAGAAAATATCCACGGGGCGTCGGGAGAGGCCGGCGCGCTTTATCTGCGCCTGATGCGCGATTTGTCGGATGGGGACGGCGGGGATCCTTCACGCAAGATGCGCAATTTTTCGGATGAGGATGGGGGAGATTCTCCTCGCATTATATTTGCGACAATGGAGGACTGCGCGGAGGCGTTAGAGCGCACCGAGGGAAATATACTGCTCACGACCGGCAGCCGGGAGCTGGCGGCGTTCTGTCAGCGGCCCGGACTGCGGGAGCGCTTGTATGTGCGGGTTCTTCCGGGGATCGAGAGCTTGAAGCTGTGCATGGAACAGGGCATATCCGGACGTCAGATATTGGCGATGCAGGGGCCTTTCAGCGAGGAGATGAATGAGGCCACGATTCGCCAGTATCAGATCCGGCACATGGTGACCAAATCCAGCGGGCGCGCCGGCGGTTTTTGGGAAAAGCGGTCGGCGGCGGAGCGGGCCGGGATTCCCCTATATGTCGTGGGAGACCACAGCGGGGATTCGGGATATTCGTTCGCGGATGTGTGCGGGAAGCTGGAAGAACTCTGCGGAAAACGGATTTTACAGGAAAAGCCATGGGAACTGGTTCTGGCCGGAGCGGGCATGGGCGGCAAGGCGGGAGTTACAGAGGAGGTGCGGTGCGCTCTGGAGGACGCGGATATTCTGCTGGGGGCGGAGCGTCTGATCGCGGCGCACCAGCCGAAAATAGAAAAAAGGCCCTATTATCGGGCGGATCAGATCCTTTCCTATTTAAAAAAAATGCAGCGGGATTTTGCGGGGGAAACCCTTCGGGTGGTGATTCTTTTTTCAGGTGATGTGGGATTTTACAGTGGGTGCGGAAAACTTTTGCAGGCGCTGGAGGAAGAAATTCACAGGGGGGAGCTGCGCGCCGTGCTTAGAGTGCTTCCGGGCATTTCCTCCGTGGCGGCTCTGGCGGCCAGCATCGGCGAGGATTATCAGGATGCGGATATTTACAGTATTCACGGGAGAAAAGTTCCGAATTTAGCGAGGAAAATCGAGCGGTCGAAAAAGACATTTCTCTTGATGTCCGGACCGGAGGATGTGAGAGAACTGGGCAGGATTCTGACAGAGGCGGGACTGGAGGAGTGCAGGGTCGCCACGGGATGGCAGTTGTCCTACCCGGAGCAGGAGATCCGCAGTCTGACGCCGGGGCAGTGCTGTGAGGTGGAAAAGCCGGGCCTGTATGTCTGCTGCGTCAAAAATCCTCGGATTCAGGAATATGTCGTGACGCCGGGGCGGCCGGATCTGGATTTTATACGAGGGGATTCCCCCATGACCAAAGAGGAAATCCGGGAGGTCAGCATTTGCAAATTGCGGATTCACGGCCGCGCGGTGGCGTACGATGTGGGCAGCGGAACCGGCTCTGTGGCGGTGGAGATGGCGGAGCGCTCCGATGATATTCAGGTATTTGCCATGGAGCACAAAAGCGAGGCGGTTCGTCTGATAGAAGAAAATAAAAGAAAATTTCACCTGGATAATGTGGAAATCGTGGCGGGGGAGGCCCCAGAGTGTTTTGAGGGACTGCCTGCGCCCACCCATGTATTTATCGGGGGAAGCGGGGGAAGGCTGGCGGATATTTTCCAGGCTCTCTGTGAGAAAAAAAGAAATGTGCGGGTTGTGATCAACGCC
>CANPZR010000146.1 GCA_947589175.1 uncultured Lachnospiraceae bacterium
TTAAAAAAAGTGTTGACACGGATGAACTTCGGGTGTATGATGACTGTATCAAGTGTACTAACCGGAATGGTACAGTTGATACACGAGGGAGGTGAGGCAGTGGTAAAACTGGATTATCGAAGCGACCAGCCTATTTATGAGCAGATTATTTCACAGTACAAGTACCTGTTGCTGCAGGGCTTTCTGAAAAAGGGGGATTCCATTCCCTCTGTGCGCAAGCTGGCGCTGGAGCTAGATATTACGCCGGGAACCGTGGCGAAGGCCTACCGGGAGCTGGAGAACCAGGGGGTTATCGAGACGGTCCGGGGAAAGGGAACGTATATTGCGGGGATTCCGGAGGGCGATAGCATGAGGAATGAAGGAGTGATCATGAAGGTGAGAGAGACGATGAAGGATCAGCTGGTGGAGCTGATCTACCAGGGACTGGACAAAGAAGAGATTGTAAAGATCGTAGAGGAAATTCTGGACTCTATTCAGAAAGGGGAGGGCAAACATGATTGAAGTCAGCAAACTGGTCAAGGGGTACGCCGGCAGCGGGACGGTGGTACACGGCGTGGATCTCCATGTGGATAAGGGGACGATCCACGGCCTGATCGGACACAATGGATCGGGCAAGACCACGATTATAAAGTGCCTTACGGGCATTTTCCCGCCGGATGAGGGAGAAGTGAAGGTGGCCGGTCAGACGGTGTACGACAACCCGGAAGTCAAGGGGAAGATCGGCTATGTGTCGGACGGCAGCTCCATGCTCGGACCCGGATATAAGATCCGGCGCCTGGTGGAGATGTACGACCACATTTTCCCGAATTTTTCAAAAGAGGAATTTTACCTCTTAAATAAGATGTTTCAGATCAACGCGAACAAGAGGGTCAGCCAGCTCTCCAAGGGCCAGCAGATGAGGGTCTCCTTTATGCTGAATATGGCGAGGCGGCCGGAGGTGCTCATTCTGGATGAGCCCACGTCGGGGCTGGACGCCATGGCGAAGAAGGATCTTCTGGACACGCTCGTTTCCGCCGTGGAGCACGACGAGATGACGGTCCTGATCTCCTCCCATCACCTGGAGCAGCTGGAAAAGATCTGCGACGCGGTGACGGTGATTTCCCATGGACGGGTGGACATTGAGGATGAATTAGACGAAGTGACCGGCCAGATCATGAAATATCAGGTGGTGTTCCCGGAAGGGGCGCCCAAGGGCCTCTATGAGCGGAAGGAGATCTGCGACATTTCCAATGTGGGAAGCGTATATACGATTGTGGTTCCCCGGTCGGCGGCGTCCTTTGAGGAGGATATGAGAAAGGACGGAGCCGTGGTGGTGGAGCCGCTTCAAGTGGGACTGGAGGAAAGTTTTGTGTATATGAACCGTCTGAAAGAGAGGGGTGAGTGATTTGTCAGCTAAAAAAGAATTGTTTTTGTATGAATTGAGAACGACCCGGTGGTTTCTGCTCATTGGCATGATCTGGGCGCTTTTGGTCACCCTGGCGCAGTATATCTGCATGATCGGTTTTTTTCCCGCAATGAGCGGGCCGGACGAGATGTGGATGGTCGAGCAGATGGAGTCGGGGGCCCTGTTCGGCGTGAGCCTGTATCGGACGCTGGGGCCCAGTATGCTGCTGGCGCCGGCTGTTCTGGGACTCATGGCCTGCTTTCAGTTCCGGGATTTTCAGAGCAAGAGAAAGCGCGAGTACATGATGGCCCTGCCTTTTACCCAGAAGGAAAAATTCATGATGCGCGCGGGAGTGGGCTATGGCATTGTTTCCCTTGTCAGCCTCGTGATGGGAACCGGCGTGATGATCGTCCGCCTGTCTTTTGAGCATGATATTGTAAAGAGAAATATGCTGCGGCCGGATTATGTGGCGGCGCTGTCCGGCGATACGCCGTGGCATACCCTCCGCACGGTGTTCTTAGTCTGGGCGATGCTCCTGGCTGTCTATTCCGTGTATGTCCTGGCGGAGAGCGTGGTCCATGTCTCCGTGCTGGCGACGATTATGGGACTGGGCGTGATGGTCGCTCCGGCGGTATTGTATTTCGTGGTCGTGTACAACAACCTGTCAACGGTGAGATTGGCGGGAATCGGCGTCAAATTATATGAGCATTTGAGTGGGAAATTTGTGTACTGCGGCATACTGGGAGGAAGCGCCCTGGGGAGCTTCAGAACGGATAATTACGGGGTCAATGCCCGGTATCCGGGAAACTGGATCGCGATATTTGTCCTGTTGATCGCCATATTTTTGATCTGTACGGCGCTCGCGTACCTGGCTGTCCGGCGGATGGACCCGGCGCGGATGGGGATGGTGGTCTCCCAAAAGCTGGCGCGGAATGTGCTGAGCCTGGGAATCAGCGTGTGCGCCGCCACCTGCGTCTGGGGATTTTTGTTTGAAATGACCTCTTATCATTATTTTGACTCGGGGTTATCCAATGCGGCAAGAGCGGAGGTCTGGGGACATATCGCACTGTATCTGGCGCTGTGGGCGGCCAGTGTCTTTGGCCTGTATCTGCTGTGCCGGAAACTGTTAAAGATCACCCATTAAGGAAGGGAGGATTCAGATTGAAGAAAAAATTTTGCGCGGTGCTGTTTGTCTCGGCCCTGATACTGTCGGGATGCGGGATGAACGACACGCTCTATAAACAGGTGAAGAAGGAAGTTTCATTTTCCAATTTTACTTCCACAGATATAGATTTGTGGAAAGCGGCAAGGGCGGAAGAAAAGGAAAACCTCTGCGTATATGAGGCGAAGAAGCAGCAGGTTCAGGAGTTTTTAAAAAAGACCGACGAGCAGTTCCCGGAGACGCATTTTCAACTGTATTTCCCGGATGCGGGAAAGGACGCGAATGCCTCCGATTGGCAGAAGCTGAATCAGATTATGGAAAAATCCATCCGGAATTACGATGGATCCGACGCGATCGAGGGGTCTCAGACTTTATATGAGGAGGATATGAAACGCTACCTGGCCATGTGCGAGGATCTGGGATATGCCGGGGTGTCGCGCCTGATGGACAAGGATGCGGAGTGGCCGTCTACGGTTGTGAGCCGTGGCGTTAAATTCTGCATGTCTGTTTATCCCGAGGGTGAATGGAATGCATATGACGATTATGAGAATGGCGGGAAAAACGGCGGGAAACTGGTGTACAATCTGGAAATTAAGTTTTCCAATCTTTTCGGCCCGAAAAAGTACATGGATATTCTGGAAAACCAGGCAGGGGGCGGCTTTTTCGCGAGCAGCGTGATTCAGGGCGGCTATGTGGACCGGATTCACCTGCAGAGCAGCTATGACCACCCGGATATTCCGTACAACAAAGTGATCAATTATTATCTGAAGGACGGGGAGCCGGTCCAGTTGGAGACGGATATCGAGCGTCACAAAGACGCAGATGGAAAACCGGTCTTTGACGAGAGGGAAAAGCAGGGCATGACGTCGCTTCTCGCCCATATGTCCGGTGACGAGGCCGCGGCGGAGACCTTTGTGGAGAATTTTGACCTGTCCGGTGAAAAGGAAGGGATTATCGGGAGCTGCCGGTGGCAGTGGAAGAAGGTTAAATATAATGTGTGGAAGCTGATTGTCTCCCGCGAGGATGGATAAGGGGTGAATTATGATAACTCTAGTGGCGGCGGTGGCGAAGAACCGCGTAATTGGAAATAAGGGGAAAATACCCTGGGATCTGCCGGAGGACCGGCGGCATTTTAAGGAGCTGACGATGGGGCACGCGCTCGTGATGGGGCGGCGCACCTTTGAGGAAATCGGCCGCCCGCTGCCGGGGCGCCGGACTTATATTGTCTCATCGACAATTTCCCGGCAGGGGGAAAATTGCCGGACGGTCTCGTCGCTCGCGGAGGCGCTGGAAATAGAAAAGGACTCGGAGATTTTTATATGCGGCGGGGCCATGCTCTACGAGGAGGGTATGGCAGTGGCCGACCGCATCTGCCTTACGGAGCTCGACTGGGAGGCGGAGGGGGATGTTTTCTTCCCGGAAATAGACCGGACGGTGTTTCGGGAGACGGAGCGCGAATATAGGGAGGGCGGCTACAGCTTTGTTACTTATGAAAAAAATTGTAGAAAATATGCGCGAAAAAAATTTGCATAAAGTATGTGTAAAAAAATTGCAAAATTCTATGCAAAAAAAATTTACAAAGATGTATGCAAAAAAATTTTGCATAAACCCTGTGCAAAAAAATTTTACAAAAATATATGCAAAATTGGGATAATGTGGTATACTGGAAGAAAAATAGAGAGCATAAGGAGGAAATGGTTTTATGATGTACTTTTCTGAGTTTGCAGGCAGTCTGATTTTTCTTCTGGGCGGCTATGCGTACATGTGTAATATCAACCTGAAAAGCACCCTTGTTTCTACGCTGAATTACATCGAGCTGGTATTTGCATGGAGCCTGGCAGTTGGATTCGGTCTGGCGGTTTCCGTTATTCTCGGAGGCCCCGGTTATCTGAATCCTGGCGTTGTCCTGGGAAGCATGATCTGGAACGGTCTGGCGTTTTCAGAGGCCATGATCTATCTGCTGATGGAGTTTTTGGCAGCGGGCGCGGCGATGATCATTTGTATGATCTTCTTCTGGGATTCCTTTAAGGATTCCGGCGATGCTCCGAAGCGCGGCATCTTCTCTGCTTATCCGACCAAGAAGAATCTTGCGCTGAACTTCGTTCAGGAGCTGATTGCGACATTTGTGTTCCTGTTCCTGGTATTCATCTGCATTGCCGGCGTCAGCGACCTCAAGGGCGGCAATCAGGCGCTGATCGTGGGAATTGTGGGCTTCGCGTCCGTAGCGCTTCTGTCCCTCTCCCTGAACAGCACCGGGTTCAGCATGAACGCTATGCGTTCCGTATTCAGCAGCGTCTGGTTCGCAATCCTGCCATTCCCGAATAAGGGACAGGAAAAGGTGGACTGGGTGTACCAGCTGGTGGTAAACCTGGTAGGTTCCTCCATCGGAGGTATCCTGGCTGTAATCGCCACGACCTGTATCAAAAATGCACTGTAAACGTACATAATATCATAAGGGAAAGAGCCGTTCCATCGGGTGTATGGAATGGCTTTTTTCTGATACGCCCATTTCTTACAATTTTATTATATTTTCTTTTCCCGCATTGCGCATTTTAATAAAAAGAGATAAAATAAAAAAAATACAAGGAGAGGCGACAATGGCGGAGGAGACAATTTTAGTAGTAGATGATGAGAAAGAAATTGCAGATCTGGTCGAGGTTTATCTCACAAACGACGGCTATCAGGTCTGCAAATTTTATAATGCGGCGGACGCGCTCAGATGCGTGGAACGGGAGAAGATCGATCTGGCCATTCTGGATGTGATGCTGCCGGACATGGACGGCTTTGCCCTGTGCCAGAAAATTAGAGAGCGCCATTTTTTCCCGATTATTCTTCTGACAGCGCGGGTGGAGAACCAGGACAAAATCACGGGGCTGACGCTGGGCGCGGACGACTATGTGACCAAGCCCTTTCAGCCGCTGGAGCTGGTGGCTCGCGTCAAGACGCAGCTGCGGCGCTACACCCGCTATAACCCGGCGGGCGCGGCGAAGGACGACAGGGATGAGATCGACATCCGCGGGCTGCATATTTCCGAGGAGCATCACCGTTGCACCCTGAACGGAAAGGAGCTGGCGCTGACGCCGATCGAGTTTAATATCCTCTGGTATCTGTGCCGCCATCAGGGGCAGGTCGTTTCCTCCGAGAAATTGTATGAAAAGGTGTGGGGCGAGAAATATCTGGACAGCAACAATACAGTGATGGCCCATATCGCGAGGCTACGGGAAAAGATGGGCGAGCCCGCGAGAAAGCCGAAGTATATCAAGACGATCTGGGGAGTGGGATATACGATTGAGAGCGGGTAGTTGATGGCAGATGAGAAACTGCTACTCTCTATCGCCCCGTCGCGTAAACGCTCCGGAATGGGGATTAAGATGATACGATGGGCAGAAGAAAACGAATAAAATAGGGGGGCGTTTATTTTTCTATTGTAAGGCAAAAATAAAATGTATATAATATAGTTAAGAGAATTCGTAAAGTAAGGAGATGATTGCTATGACGATGACAAAGGTGGAAATTGATGTACCAGAGGAAATTGTACCATATACGGTATTGGAGGACAAAGATGCGCAGATAACAAGAAATGCAATGCTGGTATATCCTTATATCAAAAGAGGTGTCATGTCTCATGGAAAGGCAGCAGAAATGCTTGGACTCCATAAGATTGACCTGATTACATTGTATGGCAAATTAGGATTGCCCTACTTTGATGAAACAGAGGAAGAATTGGAAGAAGATTTGGCAGTCTTGAAGAAATTAAGGGGTGCGATTGTATGATTGTTGTTTCAGATACCACACCGATTATTTCGCTGATGAAAACGGGGCAGTTGAAACTTTTACAGAAATTGTTTGGAGTTGTTTATATTCCGGGTGCAGTATATCGGGAACTGACAGAGAATGACGTATTTTCTGAAGAAGTAAGAATGGTACAAGAGTGTGAATTTATTTATGTAGAAGAAGTGAGCAATGGGAAATCTGTTGCCA